>PNAR01000367.1 GCA_003169715.1 Acidobacteriaceae bacterium
GTCGTTGGAGTAGATGGCAAAGCGGTGGTCGAACGGATGATCTGCACAGGTTTGATCTGCTGGATCAGCCAAGTCTCTCAAATAGAATTCGCTGACAATCTGGCAAAGAACATGGGAAATCTCGACTGGTTGAGCGAAGCCGGAGTTCGTCATCAGCGCATCGTATCCGCAATTGCGAGGGTCGCTGATATTTTGCCGGCGCGCTTTGGAACTGTGTTTTTGGATGGGTCTTCGCTAAAAGAAGACGTGCGCAAACGCAAACAATTCCTGGCGGCTGACCTGCGCAAAATTCATGGCTGCGACGAATGGGGAGTTAAAGTCTTTGGCGTGTCGCAACCGACGCGAACGCCCGAAAAAAAACCAGATACCGGACGAGGCTACCTCGAAACAAAAGCAGCTCTGCTGCGGCGGCCTTCCATTGGAATTGCTGCCGAGGAGTTGGATTCCTTTTCCAAAGCCTTGCGCCGTATTTCGGCAGAGACCGCTGACGGGGGCAGAATCAGTGGAGGCCAACGTGGGCTGCGATGGCAGTCCTCTATATTGTTGAATCGTGGTGATAGAAAAAAGCTCGAAGCTCTATTGGAGAAGTATTCACAAAAATGGATGGATTCAGGAAAAATTGAGTGTACCGGTCCCTGGCCACCGTACTCTTTTGTCTCTAAACAATGACTGGAGATCATCCTCAAAAAATGGCAGCCACATCAAACAGTATTTTGGTTACCGATCCCCATTCCGGGGATGAAACCTCCCTTCTAGAGATTCTCGATCATGTGCTTAATGCCGGGGTTGTCATTCGCGGAAACCTGGTTATTTCCCTGGCTGGTGTTGACCTTGTTTACGTGGGACTCGATGTGATCCTTACTTCGATTGAGACCGCGCTTAAGCACCTGCAAAATGACGTGCCGAAATCGAAGCAATAGTCCAGTTGGGCTTCCTCCATGACCCTCCTTGCTTACTGCGTTACCAAAACATCGGCTGTTGTTGATGCTCCCCTCACAGGCGTGGGCGGATCACCAATTCAAAGTGTGGAGCACGGCGACCTCCGATGTCTTGTCTCCCCCCCCAGCACCGAGGACAGCCCGCTTCCGGCCAGTCAACTTCGCGACGCAGCCTTAGCATTCCATCGCGTCATTGACAAAATATTCGACCAAACTGCGATCATCCCTTTTCGATTTCCCACCCTCCTGTCCGGGGAAACGGAGTTGATTGCTTACCTGGCAGAACATTTGGTGGAATACCGGGCGGCCTTAACCCGGCTGCGAGACATGGTGCAGATGGAAATCAGGCTTCAGTTCAAAGGTTCTACATCGAATCGAGGAATTGCGGAGTCCTCTGGCGTTTTGGGAGCGGAGGCAAAGCCATCCGGGACGGCGTATCTTCAAAAGATAAGCGCGCAGCATGAGAAACTTGACGTAGCGGCGAAGGAATTGCGGCAAGCTTGCCTTTCCTTCACTAAAGGATGGCGCCAAAGAGATTCGAGTGAAGGCATTCGTTGTTTTGCGCTGGTTGAGCGAGGTTCGGTCGGGAGATTCCAAACCGAATTGCGGACAGTCGGAATTGAACCCGACCTCGACGCGCGCCTCAGTGGCCCGTGGCCAGCGAGCCAATTTCTCAAAGAGGAATAATGCAGGATTCGGATAAGACGCTGATAGAAATCGCGCAAGCGTCGGCCCCGCAAAGTGGGATCGCGCCAATGCAACGTATTGACTGTTCGCCGGAGAACATTGAACAAGGGTTGGCCAGGTTGGTTTTAAGCCTCGTCGAGCTATTGCGCCAGGTGCTTGAGAGACAGGCGATTCGCCGGATGGAGGGTGGTTCATTAGCGGAAAATCAGGTCGAGAAAATGGGTGAAGCGCTAATGGTGCTCGAAGCAAAGATCCACGAACTGGCGGCAAGTTTTGGACTGACTCCCGCGGATTTGAATATTGATCTAGGGCCCTTAGGGCATTTACTGGATAAGTGAATTTCAGATCAATCGAATGAAGATTTTCTTTTGTTTTTGGCGCTCTGTCATTGACACACCGCTAACGGGCAAGTTAGCATCACGACCTCAGAAGAAGGCGATTTACTTTCCCCCAACGCAAGAAAGAGCGAAAGAATCAGTCTATGGACCGAGTGCCAACAGTTTCCGGGACCACGAATCTTCTTGACATCTTGGACCGTATTCTTGACAAGGGATTGGTAATCGCCGGTGATGTTCGCATCTCATTGGCGAATGTTGAGTTATTGACCATCCGGATTCGACTCCTGGTTTGCTCGGTGGACAAGGCTGAGCAAATCGGACTGAACTGGTGGAAGTATGACCCTAATTTGACCATGCAGGCGCCACCTCCCCCAGTCGCACTTCCAGAAAGCAGGAAAGGGGCGCCGCGGAAAAGCGTGCCAGGATCGCGGCGCGGAAAACGCAATCTTTAGTAAATTTTAGGAGGAACTCTTCATGGCTGTCGAACGGATGTCGGGTGGCTCCAGTCTTATTGATGTGCTTGATCGCATTCTCGATAAGGGCATCGTCATTGACGCCTGGGTGCGAATTTCGCTGGTTGGAATTGATCTGATTACGGTCGAAGCCCGCGTTGTTGTGGCGTCCATTGACACGTACCTAAAGTATGCCGATGCCGTAGGCTTAACGGGATTGGTTTCGCGCCCACAGCTGACTGAGGCGGAAGAGCCTGAGATGGAAGTCCAAACCACCCGACGGGTCACTCGCGCCCCTGCTCGACGCAGGGCTCGCCGCTGATAGGGGCTTTCTAAGTGAGGGGAGCAGTACGCATGGGCACCCCAAACCCGCGGCGGAAACCTAATCGGTCGGCCGGGCATCACTCGTCGGTTGAGCCCGCAGCGGTGCGACTGCTCACCGCGGAACGCCCCGAGGAAATTCTTCCCGCGCTGCTTGAGGAAATCATTCTTTTGGGATTTCCTCGAGCGTTAGTACTGGAAGTTGACCTTGAAACTGGTGAGATTAGACCGACTTCGTCGCTGAATTGCGATAGAAAGTATTTGGCGAATTTCAATACGTCCTTCTGGGCAAGCGAAGATTCCGTTGTCGGCGTTGTTCAAAGTTCAAAGCCCGCCCTGTTGCCGAGTGATCCATCCAGACAGAGTGCTTTATATGCTTGCCCGATGATTTATCGCAGCCGCAGCAGTTGTTGGGAAGCAGAAGGAGCGCGGCGGAAAAACTGCCTGGCAGTCCAGAACTTTCAAAACAGCAGGTTTCAAATGCAACAGCAGGCGTGCGCAGTTTGTGGAATACGCGGATATGCCAACGTAGTATTGACCGAACTTCGGAAAAAACCCGCAGAACCTCAAATGCGGCAGATTCGCACCCTGGTGGATCTCGGCAATCGCTATCTAATTCGTCTTCATAAGGCTGAGTATTACTACCAGCACATGCGAGACATGGACGTCACCATCTCGCGTATGGGAACGGTCATGCAGAGCATGGCGGATCCGGTCATTCTCACGGATAATCAGCACCGTGTGATCATCCAGAATAAGGCGGCGGAGCGCTTCTTCAGGGTGCCTGAAGAAATCAGCGAGGGCGGCCGCCGCGCCGTGCAGATGAATAATCTTTTGTTCTCCGCCGCCCTATCTTCGATGGTCGTGAGCGGAAGCGATGCCTCCCGCGACTTCACTCTGGTGGACGTGATGGAGGGCGAAGAAGTGCTTTTCGAAGCCGTCTGCGCTCCAACATCCACGAGAGACGGCACACGCACCGGAATTGTCACTGTAATGCGCGATGTAACCGACTTACGAAGAGCAGACCAGGAAGTTCGCGATAATCTTGAGAAACTTCGGGCCGCCGAAGAAGTAGTGCGTCAGGACCGCGACCGGTTGAACCTTGTCATAGAAAATGTAGGCGACCCCATCGTCGTCGCTGACAATTCAGCAAAGATCGTGCTGCTCGACCCTCTCGCCAAAGAACTTTTCGGTCTGGCAAATGAATATCGCGACCCTCAAATTGTAAAAAACCAGGCCAAATTAGATGCGTACTTGACCGCGTTTACCTTTTCTTTCGTGGACAAGGAAAACAAATCAGTTCATCTACATCACCCAGGAACCAAGAGCGAAATCGAATATGCGGCACGGTCCGGCAAGATTTATGATGCGCGCGGGCAAGTCGCCTATACAGTGACCGTGCTACGGGACTTCTCCACATGGAAGAGGCTGGAGCAGTTACAACTGGAACGACGCATGTTGGAGATGGAGAAGTTTGCGGCGACGGGGCGTCTGGCCGGAACCATCGCTCACGAGATCAATAATCCAATGGAGGCGATCAAGAATGCGATCTACCTCCTGAAAGGTAAGCTTGACGAGCCCTCGCTGCCTGTTTATGAAGTCCTGAGAAGTGAGACCGAGCGGGTGACGCGAATCGTGCGTCAGATGCTGGGTCTCTATCGCAATACGGCGCAGCCTGGAGGTTTCGATCTAAATAACGTCTTGGAGGATACGCTGGCTCTTTTCGCGCGTCCACTATCCAAGGCGGGTGTTATCGTGGACAAGCGATTTGGCGATATTCCACCGATGAAGGGATCGTCGGATCAGTTTCGACAATTATTTTCCAATCTTGTGGTGAACGCCCGAGACAGTATGCAAGAGGGTGGAAAATTAACCATTCGGACGAAGCATTTGATGGCGCCCGACGGAATTCACGGATGGGTGACGATCAGCATTGCGGACCAGGGCTCGGGCATTCCGCGGGAGTTGCAATCGTCAATGTTCGAGGCCTTTGTCACGACTAAAGGAGAGAAGGGTACAGGGCTTGGGCTGTGGATTGTGAAGGGGATTGTAGAAAATCATTCCGGCCGCATTCAGGTGCGCAGTACGGTTGGAAAAGGCACAATTTTTAAGCTTGCATTTCCGCTTGCGGCGACCGAGGCTCTCAAATCGTAAGAAGGTGACGGCGCGGACATTGCGGGCGGTCAAAGGACTTATGCCAAATAAGAGTAAGAAAACGAAACGCAAAATTCCAAAAGAAGTTCGAGAGGACGTGCATGTCAAGATGTCGGATGAGTCCCCGCTTTCCGATATTCCGGCAGGCACTGGTGGGCGATATGTCTATGGAATTGTTGAGTCGAGGGAACCGGCCACATTCGGGAAGATCGGGATCGGTGGCGCCGGCGAACTGGTGTACATGATCAAGTATCTGGACATCGCGGCAGTTGTCAGCAATTCCACCGTTTTTATTTTCGATCCGACTCGCGAGAATGCGCTGGCTCATGAGCATGTGATTGAGACTGTCATGAAGGGTTATACGATTATTCCAATGAGTTTCGGAACCGTGTTTCGGACTGACGATGACATTCGCGAAGTGCTAAAAAGCATTTACTCGTCCTTAAAGGACGTTTTGAATCAAATGGCGGGAAAATTGGAGTTTGGTCTGAAAGTAACCTGGGATCGCGATCAGATTATCGAAGAGCTAAAGCAGGAAGATGAAGAAATCGGCAGATTCCATCTTGAAATCGTTCGAAAACACCTGCAATCCACTTATCTCGCGCGCATGCAACTGGGACGAATGATTGATAAAGCCATGGGAGAACGATCATCGCAGTACGTTCGTGAAATTTATGAGTCGCTGCGCGGCGTCTGTGTTGCGTCGCGAGATAACCAGCCTATCGGAGATAAAATGATCATGAACGCGGCATTTCTCGTAGAGAGAAAGCGTGAGGCCGAGTTCGATGGCATCGTGAATAAGATCGCTAAGAAATATGGCAAGCGGCTGAAGTTTAAATATACCGGACCATGGCCTCCATATAACTTTGTAAATATAAGACTTAAGCTCGAGCGTGTGTCATCCTCGTGAAATGGAAGACTGAAAATGCTATTGATTGACGATCTGCTGCTGCTGCCTATTTCAGGGTTCAAATTTATATTTCACACCCTTCAGAAAATGGCCGAGGAGCAATACACCGATGACGCGCCAATCAAAGAGCGCTTGCTGGAGCTTCAAATCGAACTTGAATCCGGAGAACTCTCGGAGGAAGAATATGTGAAGGAAGAGGCGGCGATTATCCGCCAACTGCGAGATATCGAACGGCATAAACGCGAGTTGGCCGGACTTCCGGCTGAAGAGGCGTCCGGGGGGTTGACGTTTCGACCAGGCAGCGGCCAACTGAGCGGCGCCTCGGTGACCATGCATCAGGATTCGGAGCGCAAGGAAAAGGCCTAAGCAAATCCCCTTAACGAATCGTTTTAGAAAGTTTTCAAATGTTGGGGATAACGGGAACCGATTCCCTTTCATCGAAGCGTTAGCTCCCAACGTTGTAACTCACAGTTAATTAGATATAGGTCCTTGATCAATAAGCGATGGCGGAACAAAGCGAGCTTCGTGGGACAGTCCTATTAGCGGAAGACGAGCCTGCCATCCTATACACGTTTACAACCATCCTTGAAGAGGCAGGCTTCAGAGTTGAATCTGCGAGAACCTTCCAAATCGCACAAGAGTCCATTCGGCGAAATGATTATGATGCAATCATTACCGAGTTCAGCTTAGACAAAGAGGGGATGGGTTTGGAACTCGCCCGGGAAGCGAAGAAGCGCAAGCGGGTACCCGCTGTTCTTGTGTACACGGGTTATCCGACCGTCGAACGTCTGCGGGCTGCGCTTGACCTTGGTGTTGACTATTTTGCTTTTAAGCCTGTGGACCTGGACGAAATCAAGACCGCGCTATTTCGGCTAGTTGCTTTTAGGGCCGCGAGGCTTCCCCCTCCATCGTAGTTCAATGTTTAATGTTTAGGCAGATTTGCAGGTTTTTTAACTAACAAGAGTGTTATATTCTAAGACTCCCTAGAGGTTCTTCCGCAAAATGACTTGCAAGCGTTCTATCCTACTCGTTGATGACGAGGTGAGCATCCTGCGGACTCTTCGCATGGTGTTTGAGCACGAGGGATACGACGTAGCTACCGCGGAGAATTCGGTTCAAGCCCTGGCTCTTCTTACCAAAAACGGCCATTTTGATGCTGTCATCACCGATTTAAATATGGAGCATGAAGATATTGGATTGAAGGTTGCACACGCCGCAATGAATTGTAGGCCTAAACCCGCCGTTGTGGTTTGTACCGGCTTCGCGAGCGCAAACAATACGCGCGCGGCCCTCGATATGGGAATTGATTACATGGCATACAAACCCGTAGAACTGGAAGACTTGATTTCCGCATTAAATCGTTTGATTTCACGATCACAGGATTCAGGAGACAAGCAGTAATGGCAAGGCAGTCACAGAAGGCAACAAGGCCTCAGCGAATGGCATTAATTGTACATTCGGATATGGGAGTGCTCTCCAATTTGCAATCCACACTGTCCGAGAATGGATTTACGGCAATCATCGCGCGGGACCTTCCGACCGCTCTGCTCGCCATAACACATCACTATTTCGACGTCGCAATCGTCTCCTCGCAACTGCGGGAAGGCGGTGATGGTTGGCCTTTGGCGGGAGTCCTGCATCTGGTTTTTCCGCGAGCTTTCGTTTCGGTTCTCGCTCCGTCGAATGGCGACGTGTTAACTTTGCAGTCTGCCATCAATTACGGAGTGAAAGAGGTTTACAAAGAGTCCAGTCCTGCCCAGGAAGTAGTCGGAGCAATTCTAGCGGCGGTAGATCTAACTTCAAAGAACCAAAAGCCGCATGTACAGTAGTAAGCAGGCAACTGCCTGTCAGCAAGTCTGAATCTATCCTTATCTCATGCCAGCCAAGCCATCCACAATTCTGTGCATTGACGACGAAGAGCCAGGATTGAAGGTCCGGAAAATTCTCCTCGAAACCGCCGGACACAGGGTTCTTACCGCGTTATCGGGGGCTGATGGAATCAAGATTTTTGAATCGGAAGAGATTGACGCGGTGATCCTCGACTACTGGATGGCGGGGATGAATGGCGTTACAACAGCTCGTGAACTAAAGCTCATAAAGCCGTTAGTTCCGATCATCATCCTTTCGGCGTATGGCACTCTGCTGGACGAGACCCTCGGCATTGCCGATGTCTGGATTCGCAAAGGCGAAGAAGACCCCCAATATCTCCTTGGCGCGTTGGAAGCGCTTCTCCAGGCGCGCACTTCAAAGTAGTTACCCCATTCGTAAAGTGAATCCCTTCAGCCTCTACCCGAAACTCGGTATGGAGCCTTTGCACGGCCGCAGTCATTCTAGGTAATTAGGTTTTGGAGACTTCCAGACGCTTCGCAGGTGGGAGTAGCTATTTTTGCGTTTCGGAGCGAAACCGTGACACAAGAATCTTTCGCCGCAATCGGAGTTCAGACGGAGCGCATCGCCTCGGGATTCGCCGGATTGGACGAGGTTTTGGGAGACGGCTATCCCAAACGACATTTCTATATCCGGGAAGGTAATTCTGGCGCAGGTAAAACTACGCTCGCTCTCCCAGTTCGGGATGGAGGGCGAGGAACGGAGACGGAGTTCTGCCCGTCACTCTTAATGGCAACTGACGAGAAGTCCAAGTTTCGATTGGTGGTATTTGCGCAACTCGGTAAGAAGCGGCGCTGATCGGCGAAGCCTTGCTGAAGTCCGGCGTTTTGGTGCAAGCAGTGAACAAGCCAGGCGAATTAGCCCAATGCATTCGAGATGGCGCCGACGCTGCCATTATTACCGAAGAAGACTTGAGCGAAGAGACCACCAAGTTCCTCGGGGAATGTATCGCGTCCCAACCCCCATGGTCTGATTTCCCACTTATGATTTTGACTGGCGGCGGTGCAAGCACTCCCGTTACGGGGTAGTGGGTCAGTTTGCCTCGGTAGCGGAAAACCAATCAACCACCAAGGACACGAAGGGCCACGAAGGCCAGCTTAGGCGGTTTCCTTCGTGCAACTTCGTGTCCTTGGTGGTTGATTGGTTTCGCAACTTGACCCAATACCCAGGGTGCCACTACCTGCTCCCGGTTACGAAGTGAGTTTGGATTGAAACTGACCCACTACCCGTTCGGAGATGGCGGATCGAGCCCGAGAAGCGTTAGGGAACCTCTCGTTACTGGAGCGGCGGGTTCGGCCAGCGATCCTGCTGAGCATGGTAAGAACCACGTCGCGAGCTCGCGCCCGTCAATACGAAATTCGCAATCATCTGGAAGAACTGAAACAAACTCATCTCGCTTAACGGGAAGCAAATGACCGCCTGGAATCTTTGGTGGAACAGCGGACCAGCGTACTGCGGAAGCTTTCAGCACAGCTCATGCGTACACAGGATGATGAGCGGCGGCGCATGGCACGCGAGTTGCACGACGGTCTCGGCCAATCCTTGGCCGCAGCGCAAATAAATCTTGGCTTACTCTCTTCAAACGGCATTGCGGACCCGGGATGTTTGGTTGAAGCTCGTCGCTTGTTAGGACAGGCTGTGTCGGATATTCGCACCCTTTCGTATTTGCTTCATCCTCACTCCTCGAAGAGGCGGGTTTTTATTCTGCGGCGCGCTGGTATATAGATGGATTCTCGAGGCGAAGCAACCTCAAAGTAAGCCTCGAGTTACCCGAGCAAATGAGCCGGATGGCCGACGTGGTGGAGCTTACCCTGTTTCGAGTTTTACAGGAGGGCCTTATCAACGCGCATCGCCACTCTGGAAGTAGCCGCGTGGATGTCCGAGTCGAAAACTGCAATTCGAGGGTCACCATGCGATTGAGAGATTACGGTAAAGGCTTGTCTAAAAGCCTTTTGGACCGGTTCCACAAAACTGGTAGCGCGGCTGGCGTGGGACTTGTCGGGATGAGGGAGCGAGTCATAGAACTGGGGGGCCAATTCGAGGTGCAATCGGATCCATCAGGGACCGCGCTGACGATTGTTCTGCGCGTCAGTGAAGACAAGGGCGCAAGGACCAACCGTGGGGGAAACCAAACCCTCGAATCTCCATAGTAGTTTCCATGCACCAAGTGTCGCTTCCGACCTTGGTTTATAATCTTTATTCCGCCTCAATTCTGGAGCAATGTCAAAATGATTCGATTTTTGCAAACCCCTGGGCCGGTGAAGAAAATTGTGCTTGGCGGGCTGTTGACAATTATTTGCGTTCTGATGGTCATAACCCTGGTTCCGGGCTTCGGAAGCTCGGATTTTCTCGGCGGCGGAACTCCCGCGCGCGGCGTGGTCGCCACAGTCGCGGGAGAAGACGTGACCACGCTGGAAGTGCAGCGCGAGGCCAGACAGATGCTGGAGCAACAATTCCCACAGGGCGGCGCACAAGCCTCCATGTTGATGCCGTTTTTCGCTCGACGCGCGGCTGAAAATCTAATTCAGCAAAAAGTTGTCCTTGCAGAAGCCCGCCGGATGGGCTTGCACGTGACCGATGAGGAACTGCGCGATGAATTGCAACATAATCCGCAATACTCTGGCGCATTTTTTGTTGACGGAACTTTTGTCGGCCAAACGAAGTACGAAGAGATACTCGAGCAGCATGAGCTGACCATCCTCCAGTTCGAGCAGTCGGTGCGAAATGAGATTCTTCTGGGTAAGCTTCGCGAGATGATCGGTGGCGGGGCGATGGTTTCCGACGTTGATATCCAAAAAGAATTCCTAAAAAAGAATTCCAAAATCAAGTTTGATTACGCAGTTTTGCGAAAGGACGATCTTCTCAAAGACATTCATCCTGCCGACGCCGAACTTAAGGCTTTTTATGATCGCAACAAGGCGAATTACACCAATTCGATTCCGGAGAAAAGAAAGATCAGTTATGTCCTGCTCGATACTGCGCGGCTTGAGGCGCAGACACAAGTAAGCGCCGGAGAACTGGAAACTTATTATGATCGTCATCGCGATGAGTTCCGATCTCCCGACCAGGTAAAGGTCAGCCAGATACTGATTAAAACTCCGCTCCCCGCGGCCGATGGCAAAGTTGATACGAAGGTTCTCGATGAAGCACACAAGAAAGCGGACGACGTTCTTAAGCAATTGAAAGCCGGGGCAAAATTCGAGGATCTTGCAAAGAAATACTCCGAAGATCCCAGTTCAAGTAGCGGCGGCTCGATTGGATGGATCAATCATGGCGGGTTTCCGGTGCCGGAAGTTGATAAGGCAGCTTTTTCCCTTCCCAAGGGCGGAACTAGCGGCGTAATTAACGCTGGCTACGCCTTCGTTATCCTGCACATTGATGACAAGCAATCAGCACATGTTAAAACGCTGGACGAAGTAAAAGGCCAAATCGAACCGAGTATCAAGCAGCAGAAGGCGACGGAGGCTGCGGATTCCCAAGCTAACACCCTGGTTAGCCAGGCTCGCGCTGAGGGCTTGGATAAAGCCGCTGCCGCTAAGAGTTTGCAGGTCGTCAACACGGACTTCCTTAGCCGGACTGATTCGCTGCCTGGAATCGGGAGCTCGCCTCAATTCATGGATGCGGTTTTTGGGACTCCTGACAAGTCTCCAGCGGACGAAGTCCAATTGCCACAGGGCTTCGCGGTGTTCCAGGTTCAGCAGATTCAACCTGCGTCCACGCCGCCCTTCGAAGAAATCCGCAGCCGTGTTGAGAGCGAATTCAAGAGTGAGCGCGCAGCAGATCTCCTCACACAAAAAACGCGGGAACTAGCTGACCGCGCCAAGGCAGAGCACGATCTGAAAAAAGCGGCAAAGGAGTTGGGGGCTAGTGTCAAAACCAGCGATTTCGTCCTGCCGGATGGCCAGGTACCCGATATCGGCTCGATGACTGGAGCAGCCTCTGTGGCCTTTACACTCAAACCAGGAGAAGTGAGCGGTCCCATAAACAATGGCAACACCGGAGTGGTGTTGGCGGTAATTGAGAAGCAGGAACCCGGCCCGCAAGAGCTCGCTGCAAAGAAGGATCAGATTCGCGATTCGTTGTTGCTGAGCAAGCAGAATGATCTGTTTGAAATGTTCGTGGCTAATGCGCGCGAACAAATGCAGAAGTCCAGAAAAATTAAAATGAATGAACAAGAACTCAAGAGCTTGACCGGGGGGCAAGGGCAGGAAGGTGAGTAGCGATTCGTCCGTCCTTTCCATTGATCGCGGTGAATCCATTGCAAATTTCGCGACGGGTATACTGTTAAAAATTGCGTCCCGATAGACCTCTCACTTAAATATTGCGTCCAGGAAAGAACCGTGTCATTCCCTCGCCTAAGCGGAATTCTGCTACACCCAATTTCCTTGCCATCTCGTGGAGGAATCGGCGACTTAGGTCCCGCGGCTTACGAATTTATAGATTTTCTTGCCGCCGCCCGGCAGGGCTTGTGGCAAGTTCTGCCTCTGGGACCGCCAGCTAGTGGGACATCGCCATATTCGTCTACATCCGCCTTTGCCGGGAACCCTCTGCTGATCAGTTTAGAGAGTCTGGCCGAAGCCGGTTTAATCGAAGCGACTCGCATCGAGAGACTGCCGCAAGAAGTACACTCAATTGACTATGAAGAAGTTTCGCGGCACAAACTTCCGCTTTTGGCTGATGCCGCACGTAATTTTTTGGGTGGCGAAGACCAGGGTCTCACATCCAAATTCGAAAATTTTTGTCAACAGAACAATTGGTGGCTGGAAGACTTCGTGCTCTTTGACGCGTTGCGGAAGCGTTATGGCGACCGATCCTGGAAACATTGGCCAACCGGGCTAGCGCGGCGGGAACCTGAACCGTTGCAGCAAGCTCGAACAGAACTCGATCATGAGCTTGCGGTTGGCCGGGTGGTCCAGTTCTTCTTCTATGAGCAGTGGCGTGCCTTAAGGGCTTACTGTGCGCAGCGTTCTGTTCGCGTCGTGGGTGATATTGCAATCTTCGTGGATTACGACAGCGCGGACGTCTGGGCCAATCGCGACATTTTCCGCCTTCGCGACGATCTTGAGCCGGAGGTGGTTTCCGGCGTGCCGCCAGACGCATTTAGCGCTTCAGGCCAGCGCTGGGGAAATCCGCTTTACAACTGGGAAGCTATACGGGCTA
This sequence comes from Acidobacteriaceae bacterium, assembly GCA_003169715.1. Taxonomy (GTDB): domain Bacteria; phylum Acidobacteriota; class Terriglobia; order Terriglobales; family Acidobacteriaceae; genus PALSA-188. The sequence goes on from PNAR01000367.1 coordinate 12,848, forward strand.
GCGGCTATCAGTGGTGGATCCGCCGTCTACGTTGGGCGACTCAAACTTGCGATTACATTCGCCTTGACCACTTCCGCGGATTTGCGCAGTTTTGGGAGATTCCCGCGAGCGAACCCACCGCGGTGAATGGGCGATGGGTAGATGGACCCGGGGATGACTTATTTCATAGACTGAAGGAGTCCCTTGGAAGTCTGCCATTTTTTGCGGAGGATTTGGGAGTCATCACGCCTGACGTTACACAATTGCGAGAGCGGCACAAAATTCCGGGCATGGCAGTATTGCAGTTTGCCTTTGGAGACCCTGGAGCTCACATTTATCTGCCGCATCGGCTGACTCCCGATCATGTGATTTACACTGGCACTCACGACAATGACACCGCTCTCGGCTGGTGGAATACGATTAGCGAGAAGGAGCGGGTAGCGGTGGAATCGCTGGTTGGCCGATGCGAAGACGGCGTAAATTGGGCGTTAATCCGGCTGGCTCAGAGTTCTGTCGCGGAATTTTCGGTTGTACCACTGCAAGATGTGCTCGGCTTGGGCGCCGAAGCGCGATTGAATACGCCGAGCACTCTTGATGGCAACTATCACTGGCGCTTTCAGGCCGGGTCTCTAACCCCGAGCCTGGCTCAACGACTAGCCAATCTGGCGGAAGTCACCGACCGCCTCCCCGTTGCAATTGCTGCCATCTAAGAACATAGATTTCCGGGCCTAATCACGTCATCGAGCCGGCGTCATTACGCGGGTTTTCTAAACCTGTCGAATCGTGTATAGGTTAAAACGAGGTTTCGGAGTGAAACTCAGTGGCGAATGCGATCATTGTGGCCCGGGCCGTAGAAAAATTCTACACGCAACCCGACGGGAATCGGATCGAGGTTCTTGCTCCGACTGACCTCGAAATTTGCCCCGGCAAGATCGTCGCCCTCCTCGGCCCATCTGGTTCTGGAAAGTCCACGCTGCTCCGAATGCTCACAGGCCTTTCCGCCCCGTCGTCGGGCGACGTGCTCTGGCACGGCGAGCCCATAGCGAGCCATTCTCCTAACGTCGCGATTGTGTTTCAGAGCTTCGCCCTATTCCCCTGGCTGAATGTTTTAGAAAACGTAGAGGCGCCACTTGAAGCCAAGGGCATGGCGGCCATCGAACGCCGCAAGCGTGCACTAAAGATCCTCGACACGGTCGGCCTTGACGGCTTCGAAACTGCTTATCCCAAGGAACTTTCCGGAGGAATGAAGCAGCGTGTAGGCTTCGCTCGTGCTCTGGTTGTCGAGCCTGAAGTGCTTTTTATGGATGAGCCTTTTTCGGCGCTCGACGTGCTGACGGCGGAAAATCTGCGCGGAGAGCTAATGGAGCTCTGGCTCAACAAAAAGATGCCTACCAGCGCCATATTTGTAGTCACGCACAATATCGAAGAGGCCGTGTTGCTGGCGGATCGCATCATTGTGCTTGGAAAAAACCCTGGCCACATTCGCGCCGACTTTGAAATTGCACTCTCGCAACCTCGTAACCGCAAGGCTGCCGCTTTCATCGAATTCGTTGATCGCATTTATGAAATTATGACCCAGCCAGACACGGAACATGTGCCGGCAGCCGCGGTCCAAATGGGCGCGTCTCGAAGCCCTAAACGGAAATACCAAATGTTGCCGCACGCGCGTCCCGGCGGAATTGCAGGATTGCTTGAACTCCTGCACGACGGCGACGGGCGAGAAGATCTCTACCGTTTAGCCAGCCGGTTATCCATGGATGTGGATGACTTGCTGCCGATTGTGGAGTCTTGCGTCATGCTGGGCTTCGCCACCCTAAAGGACGGTGAAGCACAAATCACCCCCGATGGAGCTGCCTTCGCCGGAGCCGATATTCTTAATCGCAAGGTATTGTTTCGCGATGCCGCCCTCAAGCACATCACCATCTTGCAATGCATTGACAGCGTGCTGAAAGCGAAATCCAACCATTCAATCCCGGAAGAGTTCTTTCACGACATCCTGGACGAACACTTCACCCAGGACGAAGTGGATCTCCAATTTGACACTGCGATGAGTTGGGGACGCTACGCCGAGATATTCGATCACGACCCGGAAAATGGCCGACTAATCTTGACTGACCCGGCGACTGAACCGGCAGATGCCGCGAATCCGGGTGCCGCATGAAAATGGATCACAAGGGCGCACTTTCCCCATACCGCCTCTGGTCGCTATTGCCTCGTATGGGCGCATCCCGCCTCCCCGATGCGCTGATGTTCGGAATGGCAATTTCGCTCTTCTATGGCGTGCTGATGGTGGCGAGGAATTGGCTTGGCCCAATTACTCCCCAAGTGGAAATCTCGCGCAGCCTGCTGGCGCTTCCCGGGTACGCCGCGTTGTCATTGCTGAGAATTACGATTGCGTATCTGTTGAGTCTGGCCTTCACTCTTGTGTACGGATATGTCGCAGCCAATAATTCGACCGCCGAGCGGTTCATGATTCCATTGCTGGACGTGCTGCAGTCTATCCCCGTGCTCAGTTTCTTGCCTGGTGTGATGTTGGCAATGGTGGCTTTGTTTCCCACCCGGCAGCTCGGCGTAGAAATGGGGGCGATCCTGCTTATCTTTACTGGTCAAGTCTGGAATATGGCATTCAGTTTCTACGCTTCGCTCAAGAGCGTTCCACGAGATATGCGCGAGGCTGCCAAAATCTACCGCTTTAGCTGGTGGCAGCGTTTTATCGAAATTGATCTGCCATTTGCGGCGATTGGCCTGGTGTGGAATTCGATGATGTCCGTTGCTGGAGGATGGTTTTTTCTCATGGCATGCGAGATGTTCGTGCTTGGACCGCGCGACTTCCGGCTGCCAGGACTTGGCTCGTATTTGCAAACTGCTGCCAGCACCGGGGATGTACGTTCCATTCTTTGGGGCGTGGCAACCATGATCGTAGTGATCGTACTGCTCGATCAGTTTGTGTGGAGACCCGTCATTGCCTGGGGAGAAAAATTCAAAGTCGAACAAGTGGAAAGCACCGATGTGCCACGGTCGTGGGTTTTGACCATGCTGCAACACTCCAGAAGCTTGTCATATATGGGCAAAATAACCGTCAGGCCGATTCGGGAGAGTCTAACGTCCTATTTTGCTCGACGCCATCAAGTTCAGCCGGCTGGACCAACATCAGCGGCCGCCAAGAACTGGATGGCGCGAACCGTTGGCGTGATTGCCATAGCCGCCATCATTTATTCGGTATTTCAGGTACTTGTTTTGCTCAGCGGTCTGAATCATGCGGAGGCGGCCCAGCTTTTCGTAAGCCTGGCGGCAACATTCCTGCGCGTCAACGCAACACTATTGATTGGCGCGGCATGGACAATCCCTGTTGGCGTGTGGATAGGCTTCAGCCCGAGATTGGCTCGTATTGCCCAGCCTATGGCGCAAATCGCGGCATCCATACCCGCGACTGCGCTGTTTCCGATCGTCCTGCTAATCTTGATCAAAATGGGAGGAGGGTTGAGCATTGGTTCTGTCATCCTCATCTTGCTCGGAACGCAATGGTACATTCTGTTCAACGTAATCGCAGGAGCAATGGCGATCCCTACTGATTTGAAAGAAGTTTGCTCGGTATTTGGAATCAAGAGCGCGGAACGCTGGCGGAAACTGATTCTGCCGGGAATCTTTCCTTATCTCGTGACTGGACTTGTAACGGCCTCTGGCGGAGCATGGAACGCCAGCATCATCGCCGAATATTTTCATTTTAAGGGACAGACATTTTTCACCACTGGCCTCGGAGCAATTATCAGCCGCGCCAGTGACGATGGAAATTTCAAATTGCTTCTTGCTGCAACCATTCTTATGGCGGCAACAGTTGTAACCGTAAACCGCTTAGTCTGGCGGCCGCTCTATGCGCTTGCCGAAGATCGCTTCAGATTCGAGAATTAGAGCCGGCTAAGAAAAGTGGGAAATTGTTCCTGATGCAGTTGGTGCAGAGTTCCGTGCGGAATTCGGACTTGCATCCCAACAAGATGTGCTCGGCCGGGGCACCGAAGCGCGATTGAACGAGCCCTCTTGTGGGAACTATCACTGGCGCTTTAAGTCCGTATCTCTGACTCCGAACTTAGCTCAGCGACTTGCCGATCTGGCTGAGGTCACCAAGCCGCCTTCCCGCGCCTCTCCCGGAGGCGCGGGACGACAAACATTAATACACAACCTTAGTCGTCAAGCCACCCTTAGTGGCTAGTCCGCCCTTCGTCGCCAGGCCGCCCTTCGTCGCCAGGCCGCCTTTCGTCGCCAGGCCGCCCTTCGTCGCCAGACCGCCTTTCGTCGCCAGACCGCCTTTCGTCGCTAATGGCTGATCGGACGAAAAATTAGTTGAAGGAGCCTTGGTGGCGATAATTGCTTTTCGTGCGGCTGCGTTATTGCTGATCAGGGACTTTTTTTGTACCGACATTTTAAATCCTCCGTTGGACGTTGAGTCCGGAATCTGTAGGCGGTCTATTTTCGTTCCGCTCTTGCATTGTGTTATTGCACGAGTGATGCCAGATCCCTGTGCATTTCCCTGACAGATCTCCCTGTCCACAAAATGAACGACTTGGAAAGGTTGAACAGTTTTCCCGGGGGGGATTATTAAGGCTGAAAATTACTGAAGTGGTAATTAATTAACCAACATCTAGTCACTTTTTAACCAGAATCGGCAATTCCGTACTTCCGGCATAAATATTTCATCTTCTGACGGTCAATCCCCAGCAGCTTCGCCGCCGCCGTCTTATTGTTTTCTGTTCTACGGAGCGATGCCCTGATATAGGCAACTTCAATCTTCGCAATCTCATCATCGAAGGAAATCCCTTCATCGGGAATCAGAAACGACTCTTGCTTGGCCGTGCTGTCGTAAAGGATCTGCTGAGGCAAATTCTTTACCTTAATCACAGGACCAGGGGCCATTAAGACCAGCCGTTGCATCAGATTTTCCAACTCCCGAACATTCCCCGGCCATGAATACTCCTCCAGTATCTCCAACGCTTCGGGATCCACCTGCTTCAACGGAATATTGTTGGCGCCGCAATACAGCCGGAGAAAGTGATCGATTAGCAGCGGGATATCCGTTGCGCGTTCTCGCAAAGGTGGAAGCATGATAGGAACAACATTGATCCTGTAATAAAGATCCTCGCGAAATTTCCCGGTATGGACCGCATTTTCCAGGTCTTCATTCGTGGCCGTGACCAGCCGAAAGTCAATTCTCTTGGAAGATTTGGCTCCAATTCGCTGAACCATGCGCTGTTCCAATACTCGCAGGAGCTTACTTTGGAGGCCCAACCCCAAGGTTCCGATCTCGTCCAGAAACAAGGTGCCCCCATGAGCCTGCTCGATATATCCGGGACGCGCGACATCCGCCCCGGTAAAAGCACCTCTTTCGTGCCCGAATAATTCCGCTTCAATCAAAGTCTCAGGCAGGGCCGCGCAGTTCACGCTTACGAAGGCTTCGTTGCGCCGCGATCCTGTCGCCACAATGGCGCGTGCCACGAGTTCTTTCCCCGTTCCACTCTCTCCCCTGACCAGAACTGTGGCATTGCTGTCGGCGATGTTATAAATCGCCTCATACACTACTCGCATCGCTTCGCTCCCGCCAATCAGTTCGCAGAAAGAGGATCTGTTCGAGGCTTCTTCCCGCAAGACGCGATTCTGGATCTCGAGATCGCGATCCTCAAGTGCCTGCATCAAGAACACCTGAAGTTCCTGAAAAGCAACCGGAGCCACAAAGAGCTTGTCTAAACCCGCCCTTCGGGCCTGTAAGTTCAAAGCCTTGCTTCGAGAACGCGTAAGCCCAACCAAAACTAAATCTGAGTTTAACTTTCGAAGATCGTGGAGCAACTTCAGGCAATCCTCGCTGGACCCAGCGGCGGTCTCGATATCCGCGACTACAGCCGCAATCTGCACAGCCTCCAGAAGGTCCTGGAGTTCGTCCCAGGAATTAAGAAGGGTGGTATGGAAGCTTGACGCCAGCCATTCCTGAATTTCAGGCAGGATGGCATCGTCCGTGGTCAATATTGCGATGCGCCGTGCGCCTGCTGATCCCACAACTTTCATCGGGTTGAGCCCTCTCCGTGGGCATCCCCTCTACGGGGTGATCGAATTTGTACCCATTATAGGTAAAATTTTAACCCGCGGGGAGTTCCTGAAAAAACGGTCCTGACTAGAGCCCTGACGTCTGATAGCGCAGCACGGAAAGGGCAAGCCGGTATTCATAATCCGCTTGAGCGCTTCCAATTTCAGCCTGAGTTTGCTGAAGCTGTCCCTGGCTTAATTCGACAATAGAACTTAAGCCTAGATTGTATCGAGTCTGCGCCAGATCAAGTGCGCGATTGGCTTCGTCCAGTAGCTGGCGGCTTACTCCAAGTCGTTCATACGAAGTCTTGGCATTCAGCCAACTGGTTCGCACGTCGCGGGAAATGCGGTTGCGCAGATCAAGAATTTGCTGCTTCGCGGCTTGCGATCGCAACTCTGCTTCCTGGGTTCTGGCATTGAAGAGAAATCCATTAAAGACTGGAATCTGAATGTTGACGCCCACAGCGCCATACGTAGCCGAGAGACGGTCATCGCGGACTGGCGCGCCACCCACCGCAGCAAGAGCGCTAATAGTCGGAAAATACTGGTCGCGGTCCGCGGCATGCAACTTTTCCACCGATTGTGATTCGAATTCCAGCGCCAATATCTCCGGACGCTTGCTGAATGCTTCAACGATCAACCCGTCGGGATCTGTTGGCGGGGCAGTTAACGGCTCGGTATCCTCCAGAAGCGTAATGTTCTGTAACGTCGGATAACCCAATATTGCGGATAGGCTCGCCATGGCTGCCTGCTCATTATTTTCTGCGTCGAGTTGTAGCAATTTCGCCTGCGCAAGATTCACATTGGCAAAACTCAGATCCAAGTCTGACTTCAACTTGCTCTTAGTAAGAGCCGACACTTGATCTGTCAACAATTGGCGCGAGCTCACCGTCTCCTGCGCTACCTTGAGTACGGCTTGAGCCGCGAGAGCGCCATAGAACGCCTGATCTACGGCTAGCAGGACCTGTTCCTTCGTGGCAAGAGAATTTTGAGCTTCGGCTTCCGCGCGCAGACGGGCGCTGGCCACAAGATTGGTGGTATGACCGAAATCTGTAATCAGTTGGCCGACAGTGGCTCCGACCGCGGCTCGTGGGAAGATAATCGGATTGTTGAGTCCGCCGGCACTAATCCGGCTGTTGTTGTAAGCATCCACGCCCGTAACGTCCACGGACGAAGTGGGCCATAGACTGGACTTGACTTCTCGCGTGACCTGTTGTGAAGCAAGCGCATTTAGCCAGGCCACTGAAATCGCAGGATTATTCTTGATGGCGGTGGCTTCGGCATCCTTTATGTCAAGACGAGCCGATACAGTTGTCGCCGCCTGTCGTGGCAGGGTACTGTTCGGAACCGGCGCCTTGGGAATATTCTGGGTTCCCAATGCCCACGGCTGGGGTTCCAGAGGATTGTCTGAAGGGTTCTGCTCTGCAAGGCAGGCCAAACTCAGAAACGACATGCAAAGGAGCAATGCAATTTTTTGCGTCATGCCGGCAACTCCTGTGCGTGAATGTCTTCCTTCCGGTGAGCCCATAAATAAGCGGCGGGTACCAGATAGACCGTGACGACAACCGAAAGCAGCAACCCCCCGATAATTGCGCGCGCCAAAGGGGCGTACGCTTCGGCGCCGGTGCCCAACTTTAAAGCCATAGGAATCAACCCGATGATTGTCGCTAAGGAAGTCATCAGCACAGGACGCAGGCGAATCCGGCTGGCGGCTGCCACGGCTTCTTTCAGCGGCTTTCCTTCCCGCCACAAGGCCCGCGAAAAATCCACGATCAAGATGCTGTTTGAAACTACAATTCCTACCGTCATCACCAACCCCATGAGCGACATAATATTCAGTGTTGTGTCGGTAAAGAGCAGCATCAACAGAACGCCGCTGAGGCCCGGCGGAATCGCAAAAAGAATAATGAAGGGGTCAAGAAAGGATTGAAATTGCGCGACGAGAATCAGGTATACGAGCGCTACCGACAGAATCAGCCCAATCCCAAAACTTTTGAAGGAAGACCGCATGCCCTGCACCGACCCCCGAAGGGTGACCCGAACGCCGTCCGGCAACTTGCTTCGAGAAATGATGCCATCAATAGAGCTGGCCAGCGTTCCCAGGGCTTCACTCTTGGGAGCTACGTAGACGTCAATTACGCGCCGCAACTGATAGTGGTCAACCTCGGTAGGCGATTCGATCTCTGAGATATCGGCCACGGAATCGAGTTGTGTGGTGCGCTGGTTTCCCGAGGCGCGGATGGGGATCTGCTTCAGATCATTGAGTGACTGTACTTGCGTTTCCGGATATTGGACGGTCAACAGATAATCGTTTCCGCTCTTTGGATCCACCCAGTAGCTCGGAGCGATCATCTGATCTGAAGTCAGGGCGGTAATAACATTATCAACCACTTCTTTTTGACTGAGTCCCACCAGGCTTGCGCGTTCGCGATCAATATTGATTTGCAGCGCGGGATAATCCACATCCTGAGGAATGAGAACGTCGCTGACTCCCGTAAGACCTCGAATCTGGTTGGCGATTTTAGTGGCGCTTTGGAAGGTCTGGTCAAGATTCATGCCGCTCACCTGGACATCAATCGGCGCGGGTAATCCAAGATTCAGAACTGAGTCCACCAGGCCACCCGATTGGAAGTACGCGCTCAATTCGGGCAGATCATTGCGCAAGGCCGTCCGTACCCGGTTCATGTATTCATAGCTGCCGACCTTGTGCCCTTCCTTCAAACTGACCTGAACGAAAGCCGTGTGCTGGGCGGAATTCGGCGTGTAGATGGAAGAAAAACCGGGGGTAATGCCAATGTTGGAAACAATCATGCCCAACTCGTCCGAGGGCACAATTCGACGGATTTCGTCTTCCACCTGTTTTATATATTGCTCTGTCAGCTCAATCCGCGTTCCAGATGGAGCTTTTACGTTGATCAGGAACTGACCAGGATCGGTGCGGGGAAAATAAGCTACCCCTATCAGCGGGTATAGGGCAAGGCTCAACAAAGCGATGCCCACCAGCCCAACTGTAGTAGCTGCTGGCCGTACCAGAGCGCGCCCTACGGAGTAATCGTATTGAGCTAGAAGCTTGTCGAAATACCGGTTAAATCCAGCGACAACGTGGCCAAACCGCGAGTCAGAAGTCTCGTGCTCATCCACGAGGTGAGGTGACTTAATCCATTTCGCGCAGAACAACGGCACCACCGTCATCGCGACAAAAAATGATGCCAGCATCGAAAGCACGACCGCAGTCGCCAACGCGATAAATAGAAAGCGGCTGACTCCATAGAGGAATATCACCGGAAAGAAAACAACAACGGTAGTAAGAGTCGCTGCTAGCACAGGAAGGGCGACTTCCTGGCCTCCTTTTTCCGCCGCTACCTCAGGCGATTCACCCATTTCCATGTGCCGGAAAATGTTCTCTAGAACCACGACTGAGTTGTCAATGAGCCGCGAGAAAGCCAGCGCCAACCCGCCCAGCACCATGGTATTGACGGTTCCACCCAACGCACTTATCGCGAGAAAAGCCGCCAACGCCGAAAGCGGGATCGAGAGGAAGACAGCGGCAGTCGCCCGCATGCTCCCCAGAAACAGCAGGATCATGATCCCGGTGAGTATCAGGCCAATTCCACCTTCGTGCAGCAGATTATCAATCGCCTTTTTTACAAAGATAGACTGATCAAATACCACTCTAGCTACGAGTTGTTTTGGAACATCGGTGAGATCACTGACAGCCTTTTTAATCCCGTTGACGACTGCAATCGTGTTCGTGTCTCCGCCCTGTTTAAGGATGGGAAGATAAACGGAAGGCTGTCCATCCACGCGGACAATATTGGTTTGAATTTCATGACCATCCACAGCTTTGCCAACATCCTCTACCAGCACGGACGCATTCCCCACCGTCTTCAAAGGAAGATTGTCAATTTCTCGCGTTGTCGGGATCTGACTGTTGGTGTAAAGGTTGTAGTCCAGCGGCCCGATTTTGACATCGCCAGCTGGCAGGATCAGATTGCTGTCGTTTACTGTTCGCACCACATCCATCACGCTGAGTTGGTGGGCTTCCAGTTTCAGGGGATCCACGTAGACCATGATCTGACGATAGCGCCCACCAAATGGCTGCGGGACCGAAGCCCCTGGGACGTTCGCAACCTGGTTCCGCACGTTGTACTGCCCGAGATCGCGAAGTTGAGTCTCGTTCAGCCCTTGTCCTTTGAGCGTGATGAGACAGACCGGCAGACTGGAAGCGTCGAATTTTAATACCACCGGCGGCAGCGTTCCCGGCGGGAGTTTTCTCAAGTCTGCCATTGCCAAATTGGAGATTTCACTAAGATCGGCATCCGCATTAGTCCCCGGCTGAAAATAGATCTTGATCAAGCTGACGCCCGGAAGCGAGCGGGATTCAATGTGATCAATATTGCTTCCCAGGGTAAAAAATCGCTCGAATCGTCCTGTGATGTCTGTCTCAATCTGTTCGGGCGGCATTCCGGAATAGAAAGTGGCGACGACGACGACTGGAATATTGATTGGCGGGAAAAGATCAACCGGCATGCGTACCAGAACGGTAGTACCGACAATTGCGATGACCAGGCAACATACGATAATGAAATATGGGTTCTTGATAGCAAAACGAGACATTAGGAACTTGCCTCCGAATCGCCAGATTGCTCGTCTACGATTTTTGGCTGGACCTTTTCGCCCAACTTGAATTCGCTGCGGTTCCCGATGACCACCTGATCTTTCTCCACCAAGCCGGAAAGTACCTCGATCCGATTATTTCCCTGTTGCCCCAACTTGACCTGACGTTCTCGTATGCGGCCATCTTTGTCCACT
>PNAR01000381.1 GCA_003169715.1 Acidobacteriaceae bacterium
ATGAATGATGGCCTCGCGCATGGTCATGCGCCGCCAGTTTGAGCTGCTCCAATCTATTTCGTCTTCGCCCCATTTTGTTTTTGTTTCTCCGGTCACATCAATTGCGGCGCGTTCAATTAATTGCTGCGTCAGGTCCATCACTCCACGAAAATCCGTATAGGCCTGGTAAAACTCTAGCATTGTGAACTCGGGGTTGTGCCGGGTAGAGATACCCTCGTTGCGGAAATTCCGATTGATCTCGTAAACGCGATCAAAGCCGCCGACGACAAGCCTTTTAAGATATAGTTCGGGGGCGATTCGAAGAAAAAGGTCAATATCCAGCGTGTTGTGGTGAGTGACAAAAGGCCTGGCTACCGCGCCACCGGCGATCGGTTGCATCATGGGAGTTTCTACTTCGATAAAGCCATTTGAATCCAGAAATCGGCGCATGGACTGCACGAGCTTGCTGCGTTTCAAAAATACTTCGCGAACCTCGGGATTCATCACCAGGTCGAGGTATCGCTGCCGATAACGAAGTTCGACCTCGGCGAGACCGTGCCACTTCTCCGGCAAGGGCAACAGATCTTTGGAAAGAAAAGTGATTTCGTCCACATGCACGCTGAGTTCGCCGGTGCGAGTTCGGAAAAGATATCCTGCAACGCCGATGTGATCGCCGATGTCGAGCAGTTTGTAGAGCTCGAATCCTTTTTCGCCCACGGCATCTTTTTTTACGTAGATTTGCAACTTCTGCCCGCCCTGCTGAATATGAGCGAACCCGGCCTTTCCCATCAGCCGAATCGTCATGATTCGGCCGGCAACCCGAACATTAACGCGGGTGGCGTCCAGTTCTTCTGCCGTTCTTGATGTGAACGCATCTATGATGGCGGGGACTGTGTGGGTGAATTCGTAGCTGCTGCGGTAAGTAAGCTGTCCGAGAGCTTCGATCTGTTTTAGCTTCTCGAGCCGAAGCTCATAGATTGTTTCGTCGAGTGGCAATGATTCCTTCTTGATGGCCGAGATGAAAGATGGAAGGCCCGATTATAAACAAACGCCGCTGTCAGAGTGATGTGTCCCGACGGTTCTTGTAGGGGCTGTGACTTGGCGATACTATCGGAAGTCTGGAAACTGGACGAACATGGTTAACCGATGGTGCTCCAAATTACGGCTGTTGGCTTTCGTATTTGATCGCGATTGGTGAACCAGAGGAAGGACGCCAGAATGAGCGCATCGTTGAAATCAGGTCAAGCGGACGAATCAAGCCAGACGGGGCCTTCGACGGAATCCTTTTCGGCCAGCCGGTGGACGAAGGGCAATTTTATATTTCCGACGCGTATCGTGGTCACCCCGCAGCGTGTCAGCCGCGTTAAATCCCGGCTGTTCGGAAGCAATGATGAGAGCATTGCGATACCTCAAGTTGCTTCCGTGCAGATTGCGACGGGCATACTTTGGTCGGAAATCAGGATTGACTCGACCGGCGGCACCAATCCCATCACCAGCCATGGGCACCGGAAGAGGGATGCGATACGAATCCGCGAATTGATTGAGCTGCATCAGGCTCAATCGGCTGGAAATGTTCGCCAGCCCGCTTCGTGACTACCTTTCTGACTTAGGACCGCTGTTAAGATTCCCCGAATGCTTATCCACGCGCCGAATTTGTTTAGCAGCCCCGAGTATTTGCTATCGCTTCCGATTGTTTTGCTGACACTGTTTGCTGCCGGGACCATGCTATTGGATTCCATTGTTCCGCCAGAATGGAAATGGATAAACATAGCAACGGCGATGGCCGGCGTCCTATTTTCCGCTGCCGGGGTTATGAGAATTCAATCCATTCAGGCACAACTCGAAGGCTCCGGCCGCCGGCTGGAGTGGGCCTTTGGGCATTCCGTGCTCGTGGATCATTTGTCTATTTATTTTTACTACCTGTTTTTGGTCAGCGCTGCGATCACGATCCTCATGTCTGTCCGCCAAGTTAAAGTTCCAGGCGTTCAGCAGGGCAAGATATACGCGCTGATCTCGCTTTCAGTCGCGGGAATGATGTGTATGGCGTCAGGCTTCGACATTGTGATCATCTTCGTCGGGTTGGAGCTGGTGAGTGTTAGTACATATCTTCTGGTTGGATGTTTAGCCAAAGATCGTGGAGAACGTGAGACAGGACTTAAATATTTCCTGCGGGGGGCATTCTCGTCGGCTGTGTTTGCGGGTGGCTTGAGCCTTTTGTATGGCCTGACGGGCAGTACCAATTTGCAGTTGATTTCCCAGGGCTTAAAAAATATCCCGCATGATCGCTCGATGCCTGGCAGTCACGCGCTTGTGATCCTTGCGGTTGCTCTCACCACTGCGGGCTTAGCCTTCAAAATTGCCGCGATGCCATTTCACCGCTGGATGCTGGACCTATGCGAGGGATCGCCAGCCAGCATCGCTGGATTTATTAGTGTCGCATTTCAAGTAGCAGGATGGGCAATGTTACTTCGCATTCTCCTGTGGGGACTGTACTCGGTACGCGCCGAATATTTGCCGATGCTGATTACTGTCGCGGTGCTGTCAACAGGGGGGGCAAGCATTGCGGCTCTCGTGCAAACAAGTCTCACGCGCTTGTTCGCGTATTCATCCATTACGCAAGGAGGATTCATCATCTTCGGATTAATTTCCCTCGCATCCGTGCAATACCCGGCGCCCGCCTTTTTCGAAGGGTTCAAGGGAATTCTGTTTTACCTGCTGGCTTACACGTTGATGAATTTGGGGGTATTCGCCATCGTTGCTTCGTTGCAAACGCCGAGCCTGACACGGAACCGAAGAAGAGATGAAATTGAAAACATGGCGGGACTTTTTTACCGCGACCCGGCAATAGCAATTTTCATGGCTATCTTTCTATTCTCGTTGGCTGGCATGCCTTTATTCGCGGGTTTCTACGGAAAGTATTTTATTCTGCACAGCCTATTCGCCAGCGGGCATTATGTTCTCGCCGCGTTAGCGATTGTGTGCTCTCTCATTGGTGTTTACTACTACTGGCGCATAGGGCAAGTTATGTTTATCCGAGACCCGCACCTAACGCCGGCCTGGACAGGAGTTCCGGTGCGTGTCGGGATCGGAGTCGCAGCCGTTTTCACCGTGATAATCGGAATTCATCCGAAGCCACTGGTTCAGGCGATTGAATGGTCATTGCGACTGACTTAGTCTTCCGATTCAAGTATCCTGATGTTGTCAAGCAACTTCCGGCGATTGCGATGAGTAGGACCGATTCTGATGCCCTCTTCTGACGATGATTCCGCCGACAAAAAGAGTGCGTGGGTCCAAGTGGCAAACTATAGTCAGTTGGCTTTCATTTTTCCGGCCGCGACCATAGCCGGATGGCTCATTGGTGCAGGATTGGATAGGTGGCTGCATACTAGCTGGCTGTACTTGGTCGGCCTGATCCTGGGGATTGTTGCAGGTTTCGTGGAACTGATACGTGCCGCAATGTCGGACTCGAAGTGATGGACAAGCCGCGTTCTGCCTTCGTATTCTCTTGGCCAATTCTGGCTCCGCTAAGATTCGCCTGAGGTCCTCAAAATCCACCTTGCTTAATTTTTTGCAAAGTCGTTGGGGACGAGGAAGAAGCAAACGCTCGCCAAACTTTCAAGTCGAGCGGCCTCTTGTGCTCTTGCAAAGCGACGATTGGGGTCGAGTGGGGGTTCGCGACAAGGAAGGTTATGAACTTCTTCGCGCCGAAGGAGTTCGGTTGGGGGAACATCCCTACGATTTTTATACGCTAGAAACTGCGGAGGATGTGACCGCTATCCATGAGTTGCTGAAACGACATCGCGATTCCACCGGGCGTTCGGCCTGCATGGGAATGAATTTTGTGATGGCAAACCTTGATTTCAAAAAGATTTCCAAAAGTGGATTCAGAGACATCAGTCTCATGCCGTTAACTGATGGCCTGCCTGGAAATTGGAAACGGGAGGGACTCTTCGAAGCCTACCGGTCAGGGATTGAAGATGGTGTTTTTTCCCCATCGCTTCATGGGCTGACTCATTTTTGTCAACTTGCCATAGAACACGCTCTGGGGAAGAGCAATCCGCAATCCCATCTGCTCCGAACTCTTTGGCGCGCCGAGACCCCTTATATTTACTGGCGAATGCCGTGGGTCGGATACGAATATAACAATCCCGAAAAACCGCGGCAGGGTTTTTTGTCCGCTGAACTGCAGGCCAAGGGAATCAAAGAAGCCGCCGGTATTTTTAAGAAATTCTTTTCCCGTGCGGCCACGTCGGCTTGCGCTCCCGGATATCGTGCTAATAGCGATACTCACAAGGCATGGGCTGGGCAAGGGATTCGAGTCGTGCAGAACGGAAGCGGCTCTCCGCTGCCTCCTCATATGGATGCGTTCGAAATGCTGCACCTGCATCGGACGATAGATATAGAACCCAGTCAAAAAGATCTGCCTGTCGAAAAATACATTCAACTTGCGGAAGGCTGTTTTGCTCGCGGGGTCCCGGCAATCATTTCGGTTCATGCCATAAATTTCCACTCGTCTCTGAAGGATTTTCGCAGCGCAACCTTATATTCGCTGGACGAATTCCTAACTGCTTTGGAGAGAAAGTTTCCTAATTTGCTCTATGTGCATGATATGGACGCATACGATATTGTGAGCCGTGGAAAGTTTCGATCCGTGGGAGGCACGGTTTCGGTGGGGGTCAGGAGCGTGGATATGAGCGTGCGGAGCTGAATAAATAATGGCCCAGTCGCTAGTGCTTATCACCGTGGATTGCCTGCGCGCCGACCATGTAGGGTTTCTTGGATATCCCAGGAAGACAACACCCGTTCTCGATGAGCTGGCTGGATCGAGCACCGTGTTCTCGAACGCTATAGTGGCCGGCGCGCCCACTTATTATTCATTCCCGGCAATCATGGCATCTCGGCACCCGCTTGCCTTGGGACGGGATGTGGTTGGCATCGCGCCAGAAGAACCTACAATCGCATCCGTACTCAGCCAATCAGGATATGCTACGGGCGCATTCCTCGCAGCCAATCCATATCTGTCCCCACGGTTTGGCTACGATGCGGGATTCGACACATTTAACGACTTCCTTGGCAATGGTCCGCCGCGGGCAGATGCACTGAAGGTTACGGCTGCTTCACTTCGAAACCGGATGAATTCATATTTGGACAAAGCATGTCACTCCCTTGGGCCGGTCGGTGGGGTCTACGACGAGCTTTATTTCCAGTACTGTCAGGCCATAGCGAGCCGCTCCGGTCAATCCTTGGACTCGTTGCGGCGTTTTCCGTCGGCTGACGTGATTCTGGACGAAGCCAGCGTGTGGCTTGACAACGTTGGCGCGCAGCCGTTTTTTCTCTGGTTGCATTTCATGGATCCCCACTCCCCTTATTATCCAAAGGAAGAGGTATTGCAGTGGATGGCTGGCGATTCAATCGCTGCGCACGCGCTTCGTGCGAATTCGTATTGGAACCGGGAAGACGCCGGTGCACGCCGTCTTCACTCCCGCCGCGATGAAGTTGTCGCGCTATACGACGCGGGGATTCGTTGGGTGGACTCGCAAATTGGCCGCCTGGTGGACAAATTACGTCTCCACCAGTTGTGGGACAACTGTATCTTTGCCGTAACCGCTGATCATGGTGAGGAATTCCTCGAGCATGGAGGCCGGTATCATTCGCCGGCAAAACTCACGGAGGAACTAATTCACGTTCCTTTGTTGATGCATGGCGGCAAAGCCAGCGGGGCGGAAGTTCATAATGAGCCATTCAGCCAGGTGGATTTGGCGCCGACCCTCCTGGATGCCTTGAACATCCCGGCGCCAGCCAATTTTCGTGGGACCAGCGTTTGGGCGCAATCGGGGAAAAGAGAGGGTTCCGGGAAAGCGGTAATCGTGGAATCTATTGCAACGTGCAAGAATCCGTTCGATCCGCAGCGGCGAGTGGGGCCACGGCTCCTTGCCGTCCGCGATTCGAAGTACAAGTTGGTGCTTGATTTCGCTTCGTCGCAAGACAAGCTGTTTAATCTGAAGAACGACCCTGACGAGCTTCATGCGCTTCCCGCAAGTGCCGAGAAGCCTGTACGGCGGCGGCTGCTTGAACGCGCCCGGAATCATATTGCCGAGTCAATCCATTCCCGGGAAATGGGGCAGCGGCTTGACGCTCAACTTCGCGATCTGCGGCGCGAATGTGGAGACCCGGTGGGTAGTGTCGTCGCCTAATATGGCTAGTTCCGAGGCCCTCGCAGGAATGTATTCAAAGAAGTCCCAGCCTCCCCTTCGCATTCTGGTAGATACCCTCGCGGACGCGGGTCTAACGAACGCACAAATGACAAATGCGCGTGAAATCATAAAGCGACTGGACCCCATTCAGTTTCACGTAAGCACCTTTTATCTTGATCAACCAGATCCCGGGATTCAATCGAGACCGAACACCACACTCATTCACTTACCCAAACGGCGGCAGACGATAAGAATTTTGCGGGAGTTTGTTTTTGGGCGCCACAGGATTCTCTTTTATATGAAGTCTTCACCAGCCAGTAAGTTCTATCTTCGCCTTCGTCGAAAGTGGAAGGATGATCGCATTACCATCGGAACAATTGAATCTCAATCGGACGTACGCAATGAGCCGACCATCCGCCCTGAGGGAATCAGTCTATGGGAGCAGACAATTCTGCGCTGTGATTTCCTATTCAGCAATTCGCAGGCTGTAAAGCGAAGTTTGCAATCCGAATACGGCTTATTCAGTGAAGTTGTGGAAACGGGAGTGGACACACAATTCTTTACGCCGGCAGCGGAACGGAAGCGCAATTCGCGGCTTCGTGTCTTGTTTGCAGGCTCGTTGCGGCCATTCAAGCAGCCGCACTTGATGTTGGAAGCGGCTCATCGGTTTCCGCAAGCGGACTTCGCAATCGCGGGCGGCGGAATCATGGCTGACGAGTTGCGCGAGGCGGTGCGAGATCAAAATCTCACCAATGTTTTTTTATTGGGGCCTCTTACAGCAGAGGCTTTGCGAAATGAATATCAGCGTGCCGATATTTTTCTATTTCCATCGAAATGGGAGGGATCTCCGAAAGTTATTCTTGAAGCTGCGGCCTCTGGCCTGCCGATCATTGCCAGAAGAGACTACAATCCGGAAACTGTAATTGATGGAGAGACGGGTTATGTCGTGCAATCCGATGATGAACTGTACGGGAGATTGCGGGAGTTACTCGATAATGAGGCTCTTCGCAACCGGCTAGGATCCGCCGGACGTCTTCACAGCGAAAAATTCGATTGGGATTCGATCACTCGAAGGTGGGAGTCGATATTTTTGAGGTTGGCATCGCGGATGCAAACGGCCGCCTAGTATGACCGGGAGTCTTGCATTGTCGAATTCCGCGCTCGCTTCACCTCGGAGACCGGTCCACGTTCTGACCTTGACGCCGTTCTATCCCACTTCACAGGACGATGCGCAAGGCTGCTTCGTGGCTGAGCCTCTGCAATTGATGTCTAACCTTGCGATTACCCATACTGTTGTGGTCGCAACACCTTTCTATCGGCCCTATAGGATCGCAAATTCGGCATTTCCCGCCCGGCAGAGCCGGTATATTTCGCTGCCCGGTGGAATGGGTCTCTCCTCAGCAGGCGCATCGCTTTTTGCGAGTCTTCTAGGAACGGTCCGCGAGCTACACCGGTCCAATCCTATTCATGTAATCCATGCGCACGCGGCTTTACCCTGCGGTCATACTTCTGCATTATTAGGCCGCGAACTTAAAATTCCGTTTGTAGTCACGGCTCACGGCCTCGACGCTTACTTCACCCAACAAGTCGCAGGGCGCGCAGGCGAGTGGTGCAAGCACGTTTCACAATTCGTTTATCGGTCGGCGGCATGTGTGATCTGCATAAGTGAAAAAGTCAGGGACCAAGTGCTGGAAGGAGCGCAGCATCGAGAGAAAACAGAAGTGATTTACAACGGTGTGGATCCCGAAAAGTTTCATCCTGCTGCCGCTAACTCCAACGCTTCTACAATTCTTTGCGTCGGCAATTTAATTCCGACGAAGGGACAGGATGTTCTATTACAGGCATTGGCTATGGTGCACGCGAGCTTTCCCGAAGTGTCTTGCGAACTGATCGGTGACGGCCCGGAACGCGCGAAACTTAAAGAGACTGCCGCGAAGCTGGACCTTAAGACTTTCTTTCGCGGACGCAGGAGCCGCGCAGAAGTGGCCGACGCAATGCGACGCTGCACGATATTCGCTCTACCGAGCAGTTGTGAAGGGCTGGGTTGCGTGTATTTGGAGGCAATGGCCACGGGCATTCCTCCTATTGGTTGCCGGGGGCAGGGGATTGATGAAGTAATCGAGCATGGAGCCAATGGATGGTTGGTTAGGCCCGGCAACGTGGAGGACGTCGCACACGCGATCTCCATGTTGTTGCAAGATTCGCAACTCCGGTGCGAGCTTGGAGCACAGGCGCGACGGACAGTTTTACGAGAGTTTACCCTCGCGCACCAGGCAGAAAAGCTGGCCAGAATTTATCGGGAGTGCGCCGCGTGAAGAAGAAGCGGCTGGCGATTCTGACCGAAATCATCGCGCCATATCGCATACCGGTTTTTAACGCCCTCGCCAAGCTTGATGGGATTGATCTGCATGTTATTTTCTTAGCCGAGACCGATCCTGACACCCGTGACTGGCTTGTTTACAAAGGCGAAATCCGCTTCAGTTGGGAGGTGCTTCCTTCCTATAGGAAGCGCGCCGGAAAGCATAATTTCCTTCTCAACGTGGGCGTCGGAGCCGCCTTGCGTAAGGCCAATCCTGATGTCATCATTTGCGGCGGGTATAACTATATTGCGTCGTGGCGTGCCTTATTGTGGGCGGGCCGAAATCACTTGCCATTTCTTCTGTGGACAGAGAGCAATTCCAGGGACCTGCGGCAAAACAATCCGTTGACGCAAAGATTGAAGAGTACTTTTATTGGCAGGTGCGATGGCTTCGTCGTTCCCGGGAAAGCTTCCCACCAATACTTGCTATCTTTCAATATTTCTCGGGAGAAAATCTTCACGGCGCCGAATGCGGTGGACAATAACCTTTATAAGAGTATCGCCGCCGAGGTTCGAAGCGATGCCGCAAAATTTCGTTCACAACTTGACCTTCCACAGCGTTTTTTTCTTTTTGTTGGCAGAATGGTGAGCGAAAAAGGCATCTTTGATCTTTTAAATGCTTATGCCGTGTTAGACCTTAAACTCAGGGCAGAGGTTGGATTAGTATTTGCGGGCGAGGGACCCGAGCGGGTGAAGCTTGAACGACTTTCGCAAACGGTCAAAGTAGGTTCAATTCGCTTCTCGGGTTTTATTCAGAGAGAAAATCTGGCCCAGTATTATGCGCTCGCCGACGCGTTGGTTCTACCCACCCATACCGATCCGTGGGGTCTGGTTGTGAACGAAGCAATGGCGTGTGGCTTGCCGATAGTTTGCTCGGAGGTGGCCGGTTGTATTCCTGATCTTGTTGAAGAGGGGTCGAATGGTTTTGTGATTCCTGCCCGGAACATCAAGAGATTGGCTCAAGTTCTCAAGGAACTGGCAAGCAATCCGGAAATAATTCGGGAGATGGGAGAGAATAGCAGAAAGCGGATTCTGCATTTTTCGCCGGAAATATGTGCGAGCGGTATTGCCGAGGCAGCCTTCTCGGTTAAAACAAAGCTATGAACAGATGGAGAGACGGCCTTCACTTGGCACTAATAATAGCAATCTGCTTCATCGTCACCGGTTTATTAGTGCTTGTCAGGCCTGGTTATTTTACCGACATGCAGTATTTGGGCGGGCTGTTGTTGCTGGAAGCACTCGTGGCCGCCATCTGGAAATATGATCAACGATTCTTTCCCGTGCTTATCCTGGTTTTCCTGTTGGCGGGAACCAACGTTCCAGTGGCGGGAATATGGAACGCGGTACGGTGGGTGGTGCTGGGCGCTGGAGCGCTCGCGGGCATGGCCATTTATCTGAAGAATTATCCTTTTTCCGCTCAATTGATTCACTGGATTGCGTTGTCTTGTGTGGTCGCCGCGACCACGTCGGCTGAAGTCTCCTCCTTCCCCAAACAACCGCTCTTAAAAGCCTTGAGCCTGTTTCTCCTGTTTTTATACGGTTCATTCGGAGCCCGACTGGCGATTGCGGGGAGAGAAAAAAAGTTTTTGGCGAGCTTACTGTGGGGTTGTGAGGCGCTGATTTATTTTACTGCTTTACAATATTTCATCCTGCACCGCGAATTCTTCGGCAACCCAAATTCGCTGGGCGCGGTTATGGGCATCGTCGCGGTTCCTCTGATGCTTTGGGGGATCTGGGTAGCCGAGGATGTGCGAATTCAAAGGCGGCGGCTGTTTGCTCTGATACTTTCTCTAATTTTACTGTTCACGAGCTATGCTCGCGCCAGTATTGTTGCCGCGACCGTATCTTGCATTTTGTTTTGTCTGTTATTGCGGAACTATCGAGCGCTGATCAAAGGTCTTGCTATAGCCTTTGCGATAGCTATTGTGGTGCCCTACGTTGTACCCTTACCGAATTCTCCCGCTGCAGCAACCACTTTGCGCTCGCGATTTCTGTTTAAAGGGAAGGAGCAAGCTGGCGCTCTGGGATCCAGAAAACCCGTTTGGGACACGACGATATCTTCAATCGAGCAGCATCCGTGGTTTGGAACTGGTTTTGGAACCACGCTCTCAGCCTTCGACACGGATGCTAATCAGGTAGCCAATTTTAGTTCAACTACCGTCACCACCCGGGAGCATGGAAACAGCTACCTTGCCATTACAGAAGGGGTGGGACTGGTGGGAGTGGTGCCGTTTCTTTCCCTTATTATTCTTACCATTTTCAATATCGCCCGCGTGTTGCGCTATCTCTTTCACACCAGGGACCCGAACTTTGCGGCGGTTCCTATAGCTCTTGTTCTTATGGCAGGATTAGTGCACGCAATGTTCGAGGATTGGCTATTCGCCGTCGGCTACTATACCTGCGTATTCTTCTGGGCATTCGGATTTATGCTAGTGGATCTTGTTCCTCTCGCTTCGCAAGTAAATGATGGGCGCGACTTACCCCAAATGCACATTCCTCAGGAAACCGTCCTTGTTCCATCGGTCATTTGATGCATCTGTTCCTGAACGGATTGGCTGCCAGCGCGGGCGGTGGACTCACCTATCTGCGCAATGTAGTCCCCGAACTGTCGAAGCGAGCCGGAGTGAAGACCACTGTCGCTTTGAGCAAGGGCTGCCACTTCGAATTCGATGCTTTGCCCAATACTTCGTGTTTGACCATGCCAGGTCCGGCGGGCGCGGTGCGACGCTTCTGGCATGAACAGACTCATCTTGGCCGCCTGATAAGAGGCACCAAAGCGGATGTGTTGATCTCCACGGGAAATTTTGCGCTAAGAGATGCGCCCATCCCGCAGATACTGCTGTCCGGCAACTCTCTTTACACCTCCAAAGATTTTCTTGCTGACTTGCGTCGCCGTGGCGATTACCGCCTGCTGCTGGATACCATGGGAAAGGGAGTATTTGCGAAACGCTCGGTAATCTGGGCCGACTGCACCGTCGCCCCCAGCGAGGCGTTTGCGAAAGAGCTTAGCGATTGGACAAGGACTCACGTAAAAACCGTTCATCACGGCTTTGATCGTGAGCGTTTCTTTCAAGACAGAAGGCCGCTGGCAGGCGAAATTCAGCAGGAGCTTGATGCTGCCCAGGACGCCCTCCGCCTGCTGTTCGTAAGCCACTACAATTACTACCGCAATTTTGAAACACTATTTCGTGCGATCCCGATACTTAGAGACCGCATGGGCGGCCGGCAGGTCAAACTTTTCCTCACGTGCAAGCTGGCGCCCGGACAAAATCCAGGTTCCTACCGAACTGAATTCGCAAACGCCTTGGTGCGCAAATTAAAGATCGCTGACAGCGTGGTAGAGCTAGGCGCGGTGCCCTACGAACAACTTCACGGACTGTACCGCTCATGCCACATCTACACAACGGCGGCGTATACGGAAACATTCGCCCATCCTCTTGTCGAGGCGATGGCCAGCGAACTACCCGTGGTTGCGTCTGACTTGAATGTACACAGGGAAGTGTGTGGAGAAGCCGCGCTTTACTTTGGGCGGTTCTCTCCGCAGGATCTTGCCATGCAAATTTGGCGGATGGCCGAGTCCCGCAACATAAGCCAAAATTTTGCTGCAAAAGGTCTCGCGCGATCG
Source organism: Acidobacteriaceae bacterium (assembly GCA_003169715.1). Taxonomy (GTDB): domain Bacteria; phylum Acidobacteriota; class Terriglobia; order Terriglobales; family Acidobacteriaceae; genus PALSA-188. The sequence goes on from PNAR01000381.1 coordinate 12,158, forward strand.
CGAGATTTTTCATGGCAGGCTCACGTGGATCAGATACTCGCGTTGGCTCAGAATTTGTAATTATCGGCTTAACCGCGATTGAACATAAAGCGCTGTCGCTGTCGAAACTACTGGACCCGCTCTGAAGGTTCACTTCCTGCATCCGCAAAAGAAAATACCTGCAAGATATTCGAATATGGTTTTCCTGCGACCTCCACATAGGGATAAATGAAATAATTCAGGGGCGGCCCGTCCTGTGCCGGGCTTAACCGTAAGTCGCGGCCTGTGGTGAACTGCACGCGATCGGCATCCAGGGCGCCAAATAAGTAACGCTTTTTTTCCGGATGTTGCCACGCCTCGGAAATGTCAACGGGAACCCATCCATGCTGCGGCTCGAAGAAATCCGCCCAACAGTGGTATCCCGTGATTTCTCCGGAGTGCACCACGGCAGGCAAGGGAAATCCAATGTCAAAGCGAGCTGGAATGCCCTGGGAACGCGCCATTGCGATGAACAATGAATGGAAGTCCGTGCAATTGCCTCTTTTTGCGTCGCAAGCGTATAGCACGTCGCCACGCCCCCAGCCCGTTCCGGTCTTGTCGTACCGCATATTTGCAAAGACGTAATCGTAGATCGCATGTGCTTTATTCAGCGGGGTTGCCTCAGATTCTGTAACGGAAGCGGCGAGTTGCGCGGGCAAGCCGGTGACGGGTACCAGACGGTCCGGCGCTAAAAGTTCATTCCTTTCCCGCTCCTTTAATTTGACGCTCTCCAGATGCGGAGAGTAAGTCCCGAGAACCAGCCGTTCGTGGCGAACAATGTCATATTCGATCTCGAAATGCAGTTCAGATTGCTTGGCTTTGGAGGTCTCAGCAAAATACATCTGGTTCCCGTGCTTTGATTCGTGTGTTCTTTTCAGTGGAAGATCGCCAGCCGCAGAAACGACACGGACTTCCTGAAATTCATTCGTCGAAGCCTCCGGAATCCATACACGGACCTTTTCGCCGGTCGGAATGTTTCTTACAGTAAAGCTATATCGAAAAGTAAAGTGGCGTGTCTCCTGAGCCGAAACCAGTCCAGCAAATAGACTCATAGAAAGCACGAGGAATCCAAGGTTCCGCAACATGACTATGTTCCTTTCAAGGTTTGTGTTCAATGAGAGAGGAAACGACACACGGGCGTTTTAGAGGGACGTCCGTCAAGTGAAGCCGTGTCGTGGCAGTCGCATTCGAGATTCCTGTGGGGAGGGATTATTCTAACTCATTTTCTATTCGGCGCTGCGGGGATGTATCTGACCTTCGTTCTGCTCTTGATGCGCTAAAATTCTTGCTTGCCCACAGCCATCCAGTGTCGAGACTTACGCAAAACCTACGATGGAAAGATCGAGGCTGTACGCGGGTTGAATTTGGAAATTCAGGCCGGCGAATGTTTTGGACTGCTTGGGCCAAACGGAGCAGGGAAGACGACGACCATAGAAATTCTAGAGGGACTGCTACAGCCTTCGTCTGGCCAAGTCACAATTCTCGGACATACATGGGGAACTCATACTCGCGAATTACGGGAGTGGCTCGGAATATCCTTGCAGGAAACACGCCTATCCGAAAAACTTTCGGTGCGGGAAACCATCGAACTCTTTGCCAGCTTCTATCGTCAACCCAGGTCGTCCGCCGAAGTAATGGAAGAACTACAACTCACCGAGAAAGCGGACGCATGGGTGGGGAAACTCTCGGGTGGCCAGCGGCAGCGATTGGCGGTCGCGACCGCACTCGTGGGCAATCCGAAAATTCTCTTTCTCGACGAACCGACCACCGGATTGGATCCCCAAAGCCGGCGCCAACTTTGGGAGATCGTCCGTACATTCCTGCGTGGAGGCGGTACTGTCCTCCTAACCACCCATTACATGGACGAGGCCGAGCGCCTTTGTGATCGCCTCGCGGTTATTGACCACGGCCAAGTCATTGCCGAGGGTACGCCAACCGACCTTATTGAGCGCCTCGGAGGCCATCATGTCGTAGAATTTGCGGTTAGCGGCGGCCCTGATACTGATTCTTTCAATCACTGGAAGGCGCTTCCCGGAGTTGACTCGGTCCGCCACGAAGATGGAATCATCAGTCTTAGCGTCCGCGAACCGCACACCACGATTCCAGCACTTCTTGATAAAGTTCGAACGCAGAATCTTCAACTCCTTCACCTGACCACGCGGCAAGCCAGTTTGGAAGATGTGTTTGTGCACTTGACGGGACGCCATTTAAGAGAAGGATAGTCAGCTGGCATAAACTCTTGCATTAGACGGAAGAAATAGGCTAATCCTTGGCCATTGCAGAACGGATACCGGTCGCCCGAATGAATCCGCTTTCTCCTCCGCCTCGTCTTAATGGCCGCTGGTCTGGGTTTGCCCATCTGCTGCTGGCGCGAATGAAAGAACTCGTTCGTGAGCCCGAGCTGATTTTTTGGATCTTCGGTTTCCCGCTTCTGCTGGCCCTCGGACTTGGCATCGCTTTCCGCAACAAGCCGGCGGAGGTGACATCCATCGCAATCGTCTCCAATCCGGGTGCCCAGGAAATCGCGAACATGATCCAACAGTCACCTCAAGGCTCGTCAATTAAAGTCCAGATTCTAGAGCGGACGCAGGCGCTGCAAGCTTTCCACTTTGGCAAATACGATTTGGTCGTCGAACCTGACGGACGGGGAGGCGTTCGCTACATTTACGATCCATCGCGATCGGAAACAGTGCTTTCCCGCGCCGAAGTGGATGACGCTTTGCAATCTGGCGCCGGAAGAAAGAATCCTGTACCAGCTTCTTCTTTTGTCTCGACGGAGCCCGGATCGCGTTACATAGATTTTCTGATTCCTGGCCTGTTAGGTATGACACTAATGAATTCCGGCATGTGGGGAGTCGGGTTTGCCTTGGTGGATATGCGCCAGCGAAAGTTACTCAAGCGGTTTGTGGCCACGCCCATGCGAAAGAGCGACTTCCTTCTTGCCCTTGCCGGCAGCCGACTCGCGCTCATGCTCATTGAGATCGGCCTGCTATTGGGACTCGGGATGTTGGCGTTTCACGTCCGCGTTCTGGGATCGCTTTGGAATATTTTGGTGCTCGGAACATTAGGATCCGTAGCATTTGGCGGCTTGGGATTATTAGCCGCCTGCCGTGCGAGAAAAATCGAGACCGTGAGTGGAATCATCAATCTGGCCATGATGCCCATGTGGATTTTTTCCGGTGTGTTCTTTTCATACGAGCACTTTCCCGCAAGAATTCTCCCTTATATCAAGGCCCTGCCGTTGACCGCGCTCAACGATGCTCTTCGCGCAACGATTCTGCAAGGTGCTTCTCTCTCCTCGCAAGTTGGAAGAATTCTGGTATTAGCTCTATGGGGAGGAATATCGTTCGTGCTGGCGCTGCGCTGGTTCAGGTGGACCTAGATCCAAAAAACCTGGGTTCAATAGGCGGATGGATACGATCCCATCGTGCTCACTAAATTTTTCGCTTGCTTGGGTCTCTTGCGTGATTCCCTGGCCAACCTTGCGCGCTTGGCCAATTCTTTCCTGGAATACATACTTCCCCGGCAATTCTTGGAACCGCAATAGCAAGGCGACAAGTCTTCGAGATCGCCATCGTAGAGATTGTAGTCGTATGTGATTTCATCGCCCGCGGCGATGTTTATGATCGAAGTGATGACCACGCGTCCGTCAACCTCGTCCGCTTCGCAGTTTGGATGGCAGGAGTGATTGATGAATGCCGCGACTCCATCGCCGTCAATCACCTGTGTGCCGTTCGTCAATCCGAAGAGGTAAGTGCGAGGAGAGTCTTCATAGAGTGCATCCGCTTCGGCGATCGAAATGCGAGGCCCGGTGTATTCGGCAACCAGCGATTTCTTCTTGATTGGTTTTGTGGTGTAACAGCCATCGGCATGGATTTTGGATCGTCGTAT
>PNAR01000122.1 GCA_003169715.1 Acidobacteriaceae bacterium
GACCTGGGCCACCCGGCTGCGTCCGCCTTATCATCGGTTTCTTATGAAGATATTTATTGACGGGAGGTGGATGCGCCGGCGGCGAGATCGCGCAGCACGGTGAGGAATCCGGCGGCGGTTTGTTCATCGCACACGGCTTCTAATGGGACCGTGGCTACGAGGTGTGGAGAATCGGGGCGGAAGCGAACTGTCATCAGGCTGTGTCCGCGCGATGTCATGAGTGTGTTGACCACGGGAGTAAGTTCATGCGTCCATTCGGTGCGAGTGGTTAGAATGACCGGTCCGGGACGGGTGATTTCCCATTCCCTCTTTGGATTGCTAAGCGATCCACTCTTGTCGGTGATCCAGCGATGACGAAAAATTTCCAGATGGAAGTTCGGAACTTCGTCCAGATCGGCTTCAAAAGTGACGGTTTCTTTCTGCTTTCTCCATATCGAAAGAAGCCATTGGATGGGAACTGGACGTGGTCGGAGGCGAATCGTAACACGCGTGTTATCAAGCCAATTCGACGCGAAGCTCAAGTGAACCTGTAATCGGCAAGCGCTGAGCCAGCGGGACTCCACAATGCGGCCCCGATTGGAGCACGCGAGTTCAACCCACCGCAACGCCAGCGCACCTTTTTGGCGGTTGTAACGGGCGAACAGCAAGTACCACAGGCCGATCAGGCCAGCCGCGCCCAGAACGTCAATGAGTAGGAGACGCCCCACAGAACCCTCTGATGCGAATGTTACGTCCAAGGGTATGCTTTGATCAACCAGTTTGGGACAATATTTTTTTGCCCGAGCGGACTGGCTGCGAGCAAATTCGTTCTGGGCGCGGCGCGGTTATCCGTACTCAGACTAGAATGCCTCGTGGACTTCGCCTTGCGAGACTTCCAAAGCGTTGATTTTGAAACTCTGTGGCGGATTGACCAGAAATGCTTTCCGCCCGGGATCGCCTATACCAAGGCTGAGCTTAAGGCATACGTGAGTGCTGCGAGGGTATTCACGGTTGTGGCCGAAGGCGGCCCTGGGGGTGCTGGAATCGCAGATTCAGGGCGGGAATCGGTAACAATCCTTGGGTTCATCATTGCGCAGGCAAACCGAAGAGGAATCGGGCACATTATCACCATTGACGTTCTGCCCGAGGGGCGGCGCAGCGGGATTGGCTCGAGCCTGCTGGGCGCCGCCGAGCAGCGTCTTCGGAATTTGCATTGTGATCGAATTTACCTTGAAACGGCGGTGGACAATATGGCTGCGCAGAAATTTTACGAACGGCATGGATATGCGGTGACGAAAACCATCCCCGGATATTATTCGAATGGCGTGGACGCGTTCGTGTTGATGAAGGATTTATGACACGAACAGCGGACGCAGCCAGCTGCGTCTCTACCGATAACCTTCGCGGTAAGCACGGGATTGCTTTCTGCTGTCTCGGCGGTTAACGTTTCTGCATGAAAGTTGCGATTCAGGGCGAGGCAGGTTCGTTCAGCTACGAGGCCGCCAAGCGTATGGTCCCCGGATGCGCGATTGTCGCATGCGCGCGGTCGGTGGAAGTCTTTCAGCGGTTGGAGCGGGGTTTGGTTGGAGCGGCCGTAATCCCAATCGAGAATTCTTTGGCCGGATCGGTAACTGAGCATTTCGATCTGCTGCTGGCTAGCAAGGTGTTCATCCAAAAAGAATTCCGGCTCCGCATTGTGCACAATCTCATCGCGGTCCCTGGCGTGAAATTCGGCGAGTTGCGGCGGGCTTATTCTCATCCGGTTGCACTCGACCAGTGCCGCGACTTTTTTAAAAACAATCAAAAAATTCAGGCGACGCCGTTTTATGACACGGCAGGCAGCGTGAAGCATGTGCTGTCAGAAGGACTGCGAGACGCCGCCGGGATTGCCAGTAAACATGCCGCGGCAGTTTACAAGGGGTACATTCTGCGAGCGGGTATCGAAGACGACAAACGGAATTTTACCCGGTTCTTCCTTCTAAGAAGAAGCCGGCGCGTTCTCTCTGGGGCAGATAAGACGTCCATTGCGTTCGGTCTGAAAAATATTCCTGGGGCGTTGTATCGGGCATTGAGTGTGTTTGAGTCCCGCGGGATCAGCCTCAGCAAAATCGAATCGCGTCCCATGCGTGGACGGCCTTGGGAATATGTCTTCTATGCGGACTTTCTACGCGGAGATGACAAGACTTCACGCGACGCACTCAAGGAACTCGGCAAGGCGGCCGATTTGGTTAAGGTAATGGGAATCTACCCGTCAGCTTGAGGATTCGTTCATCGGCGAGCAGGACGGGCGAGGACGCCCGTCTCTCCATCGTGCACCGCAAACTCGAAGGCAGGTACCTTCGGCTGGTGCAACCGCTGAGGGGAAGAGTTAGAATCCAATCTTCTATCGAAGAGTTAGTGATATTGCTTTCAGAGCCTTCAGTGGACACTGCATCTTTTAAAGTATCTCGGACATCAAACTTGAGCACACTACACTCAAGGTGAAAATATGGCACAGCAAACGCGCGTCGAGAGCAACGTCGGTGAGGAAAACGTTCCTTCAAGTAAGGAGCAGGAAGACCGTCCGTTACCGATTCTGCCGGTACGGGACACGGTTTTGTTTCCCCACGCGGTTTTACCGTTGACCGTCGGTCGCGAGAGTTCGGTTCAGCTAATCAACTCGCTCGGCGAGGATAAAACGATTGTTGTGGTTGCACAGCGGGAAGCCCGCGTTGACGCCCCTCAACCGAGTGATCTTTATACGGTCGGCTCGTTGGCCGTGGTGCACAAAGTGGTCAAAATGCCGAACCAGAGCCTGTTTGTATTTGCCGAGGGCCTGGAACGTGTACGCCTGGTGGAATTTACCCAGCTTACCCCCTTTATGCGAGGCAAGGTTGTGTCGCTCCCGGAGGCGATTCCGCCGAAGAGCTCTGAAGTAGAGGCTTTGCAGAGAAATGTGTTGACGCTGTTCCAGCAGATTGTGGCAGGTTCGCCGACTCTTTCGGATGAGCTATCCACGGTTGCCATGAATATCGAAGAGCCGGGGCGGCTGGTGGACTTCATCGGCTCGAATTTGCCGTCACTCTCAACTTCGGACAAGCAAGATGCGCTCGAGACGATGGATGTGCGAGTGCGTCTCGAGAAAATTAATCAGCATCTAGTTAAGGAATTGGAAGTCCAGCAACTCAGGAACAAGATCCAGTCCGAGGTGCAGGACCGGGTTCAGCAAACGCAGCGCGAATACTACCTGCGTGAGCAGATGAAGGCAATCCAAAAAGAACTGGGCGAACAGGACGAGGGCGCCCGCGACACCGAAGATTTGCGGCAGAAAATTGAGGCCGCGGGAATGCCTGACGAGGTCAAGAAGGAAGCCCTTAAGGAACTGGGCCGGTTGGCGCGGATGTCCCCGATGGCGGCGGATTATTCGGTCACGCGCAATTATGTGGAGTGGCTGGCGGTGTTGCCTTGGGCGAAAACCTCTGGCAGCGAAGTTGACATCGTTAAGGCCAAGGAAATTCTCGATACGGATCACTACGATCTGAAAAAAGTAAAAGATCGCATTCTCGATTACCTTTCGGTGCGACGATTAAAGCCGAGCATGAAGGGGCCGATACTTTGCTTCGTGGGACCTCCCGGAGTAGGCAAGACCTCGCTGGGAAAATCCATCGCGCGGGCTTTAGGACGTAAGTTCGTGCGCATCTCTCTGGGCGGCGTGCACGACGAAGCTGAAATTCGCGGCCATCGCCGCACGTATATCGGCGCGCTGCCGGGACAAATCATTCAGGGAATCCGGCGCGCCGAGACGAAAGATCCAGTCTTCATGCTGGATGAAATTGACAAAGTAGGACGCGACTTTCGCGGCGATCCGTCGTCGGCGCTGCTCGAAGCGCTCGATCCGGAACAGAATTCTGCGTTTCGCGATAACTACCTCGACGTTACATTCGATCTTTCGAAGGTGATGTTCATCACGACCGCAAACATGCTCGATCCAATCGCCGAGCCGCTGCGCGATCGCATGGAGATCATCGAGCTCCAGGGATATACCGAGGAAGAGAAAGTACACATTGCGTTCCAGTATCTGGTGCCGAGGCAAATTGAAGAGAACGGAATTACGCCGGAGCAAATCGAATTTCCGCCGGAAGCGATGAGTCACTTGATCCGCCATTACACACGCGAGGCGGGCGTCCGAAATCTTGAGCGCACGATTGGAACCATTTGCCGCAAACAAGCGCGGCGACTCGCGGAAGGCAAAACTGAGAAATTGGTAGTGACCGATGAAATTATTCAGGAATTTCTCGGCGGAATAAAAGTTCGCAGCGAAGGTGAAATTGCGGAACGCACGAAGCGCGCCGGAGTCGTGGTTGGACTTGCTTGGACACCCTCGGGCGGCGACGTTTTGTTCATCGAGGCGAACACAATGAAGGGAAAGGGCGGCTTCACTATGACCGGGCAGATCGGCCAGGTGATGCAGGAATCCATGCAAGCCGCGCTGACCTGGGTTCGTTCGAACGCGATGCAACTGGGAATTTCCGAGAGCTTTTTCGCCGAGCATGACATTCACATTCACGTTCCTGCCGGGGCGATTCCGAAAGACGGTCCATCTGCGGGGGTCACCATGGCGACTGCACTGGTTTCGTTGCTCACATCGCGCCCGGTGCGTCCGCTGACTGCGATGACCGGTGAAATCACGCTGAGTGGAAATGTCCTTCCCATCGGTGGCGTTAAGGAAAAAGTGCTTGCCGCCAAACGCGCCGGAGTGCATGACGTGATTTTGCCGGCGGAAAACAAAATGAATGTGGATGAAGATCTCACGCCCGAGCAAATTGAGAATCTCAGCATCCATTACGTCAAGACCATTGATGAAGTTCTTGATTTGGCTCTCCCCTCGACCATCAGCGAAGAACACCAGGATGCCGAGGAGCGCGAAAAGGTGCTCAGCGAGCAGCCGGTAGCTTGAGGGGCGGTTGATAATTTGCAGATGAGTGCCAGTCCTATTTAGGACTGGCATTTTTACCTTTGAAACGAGAAATCTATGTGCAAATGCCTACCCGGTTCACTGTATAGAACTTCTTAGCGCCACCAGTGTTTAATCCGGTGGGAAGTTTTGCGGCAGGACGGCGGTCGGAAGACGCAGCAAGCTGCGTCTCTACCCTAAAATCTGTGAGGGGGAAAAATGAAAACCAATAAGCTCTTCGCCATTGCTCTAGCTGGGTTGGTGCTTTTGCTACAGGCCGCTTTATACGCGCAAGACCAAGATCAAAACGAAAGTCCGAACCAGGATCCTCCGAGCCGGGTTGCGCGGCTCAACTATTCTGATGGTTCCGTTTCGTTCCAACCCGGCGGCGAAGGCGATTGGGTGCAGGCTGTGGAGAACCGTCCGATGACTACGGGGGACAATTTGTGGGCAGACAAAAATTCACGCGCCGAGTTGCACGTTGGCTCGACTGCCCTGCGGATCGGAGATGAAACCAGTCTTACTTTTCTTCAGCTCGACGATCAGACTACGCAATTAAAGTTGTCGCAGGGAACGCTCATCCTGCGGGTTCGTCACTTGGACGATGGAGACAATTTCGAAATTGACACTCCCAATCTCGCGTTCATAGTGCAGCGCACCGGCGAATACAGAATTGCTGTAAATGCCGACGGCAACGAAACCGACACGACGGTATGGCATGGCCGGGGCGAAGCGACCGGGGGAGGGTCTACGTATACGGTGGTTGCCGGTCAATATGCGAGATTTAACGGCACCGACCAACTGGATCATGAAATTGCTCAAATTCCGGCGTCCGATGATTTGGACACATGGGCTTTCAGCCGCGACGAGCACGAAGATCACTCCGAATCAGCGAATTATATCTCTCCAGAAATGACGGGATCCGAAGATCTGGACGATTACGGAAGCTGGCATTATGTGGCGGAATACGGTCCGGTGTGGACTCCGCGGGGTATTGATGGCGATTGGGCGCCGTATCGGCATGGTCACTGGGCTTGGGTCGGGCCTTGGGGATGGACCTGGGTAGAAGATGAGCCGTGGGGTTTTGCGCCATTCCACTATGGACGATGGGCCTATGTTTCGAGCTCATGGTGCTGGGTTCCTGGTCCGGTGGTAGTGAGGCCGGTGTATGCTCCGGCATTGGTGGCATTTGTTGGTGGCGCAGGGTTTGGCGTCTCGGTTGGAATTGGCGGTGGCGTGGGCGTGGGATGGTTCCCGCTCGGTCCGCGTGAAGTTTATGTGCCGTGGTACCGGACAAGTCCGCGATACGTGAATAACGTGAATATCAGCAACACGCGGGTTAGCGTAACTCAGGTGACGAATGTGTATAACTCCTACCACAATACGACCTATGTCTCGCGCGTCACTTACGTCAATCAGCATGTAAACAATGCAGTCACGGTTGTATCGCACGACACGTTTGTCAATGCGCGGCCAGTGCGCCAGAATATGGTTCGGGTGGATGCGCGCCAAATGGAGCAAGCGCAGGTTGTCCGCACGGCGCCGGTGCAGCCGGTGCGAGCAAGCGTTATGGGTGCGGGAGCAACGGCCCGATTCAGGCCTCCAGTCGCGGTGGTGAATCGCCAGGTTGTTGCGACCAGAAATCCAACGCCGCCGAGGCAGTCGTTCGAGCAGCGGCAAGCGGCAAACGTGCGCACGGAAAATCCGGGAACACCGCAACCTGCCGGACGATTGGGGAATGAGCCAAATCGTCCCACTGGCGCCGTGGCAAATCAGGGGAGACCGCAGGAACCTGCGGTTAGGACTAATGAAGCACCGCGACCGCAGAACGGCATACGCCCACAAGGGCCTCCGGCGAATGTGCAAACGGGAAATGCGCAAACAAGTAATGTCCCGCGCCCGCAGGACAATGTGCATGCGGAGCCGCCACAAAACAATCGTACGTTCGAACCGCAACGGCAGGTAGATACGACCGGTCCTCGGCCGCAAGGCGTCGAACCAGCGCCGAACCGGAACGTTCCGCGGCCGCAGCAGCCTGCACAAAATGACCGCCCGGCAAACGACAATTCGCGAATGACTCAGCAGCAACCATCACACCCGCTAGTGAGACAAGCTCCGCCAGTTGAACCGCGGCCTGAACAACAGAGGAATGAGGAACAGAAGTTCAACAACTGGCAGCAGCAGCGGCAAGCGGCAGCGCCGCGCGAGGCTCCACGTCCTGCTGAGCGGGCGCAGCCTCAGGAACGTGCACAACCTCAGCAGCGATCGCAGCCCAAAGAGGAGCAGAAGAAAGAGCCGCACAAGTAAGCGTGCGGTTGGGACCACTCACGTACAGGGCAGCCACCCCCGGTTGCCCTTTTATGAATAAATTGTTCGAGAGAGTTCCTCGCCTGGAGGGGTGGCGCAGCGCTTTCAGCCTTGCGATAAAGTTTACGCGATAGAGCCGGTTTTAGCCGCCGAGGTGTGTCCCTCAGCGGCTAAACAGTCTGCGGAGAATAGGGAGATAGTGCAAAAAAGGGAAGGGCCCAACTTTTAGTCGGGCCGTAAATAGCACTCAACCAGTGATCGGCTCGACTGGAAGTCGGGCCCATCCCGCTTAGAGTAAGTTTTTTCGCAGATCTGCAAGGCCGGTCACCATCGCTCTCTGAAATCGCGGCGGTGAAACCGCTGTAGTCACTTGCACTTTTCATTAGGGATTGTGTTGCCGTTTCGGTCTATTAGCTGCCCTTTCCCTCGTTCTTCCCAAACGCAAGCCCGTCCATTTTGAAATTGTCCTGCTGATAGAAACCTAAATGAAATGACCGTATTTCCGTTCTTGTCAATGTATCCCCAATTGCCACCCATCCCGCAGTTTGCACCTAGATTGACTGCTGCCAGTCCCTCAGAGAAGTCGCTCAGTCCATCAAACTGCGGCTTAATCGCCCACCGCCCCTTCGTATCGATATAGCCGCCCTTGGCGCAGCCTCCTCTTAACCTCATCACGGCGTCCGGCACGACAGAGGCAAGTCCATCCGAGAAACTCGACGCACGCCGAACGGAAAGGGGACGGCGTATCTGGCGGCCAGAACTGTCAACCCATGTGACCTGCGCAAGGCGAAACTCACCGTATTCGTCTCCGAGCGGTGTCCAGGGCTTTCGGATCACCACCAGCGCATAGCCCTCGTGGAACGGTTTTGCGGCGAAGTACCTCGGCGTTATAACTAGTTTTCCTGTTGCGTCCTCGAATCCCCACCTGCCATTCTCTTCGACCGGACGAAGCCCATCTTTGTCTAGAACAGTGCCTTGGCTTTGAGGAACTCCGCTCTGCGCAAAGCCGATTCTAGCGGAGGACATCGTCAAGACTGCGATTAGCAGTGCAGCCGACACGGATGGCGCCGATAGGCATCGCATACTTTGTATCGTAACGCACAGTGAAGAAGCTGAGTCAGGAAGAAAAAAACCTCTCGCTTCAGCAGTTAGATGTGCTCAGCTACGTAAGCCCTGAGCAGCGAGTTCCTCATATTAAGCCACAGAACACGCAAGAGAGTCGAAGAGGTCTTCGGCTGGATGAAAAGCATCGGGCTGTTGCGCCCGCGCTACACCGTCATTCGCCACACGATCAGCCTAAATACCTCACGAACTGTCCCGGCTGGTTGTCGAAGCCTGGGAAGACCTGATTCAAGTCTCTGTTTCCCAAATGGCGGTAGACGGCTTCGCCGATGACGCGGCGGAAGTCTGTGGTCAGGGCAAGATCGCGTCCTTCGTAAAGCTGCGATTGGTCGAGGCCCGGCCAGCGTCCGTAAACCTTGCCGCCTTTTACTGGGCCTCCAATCACGAACATGACGTTGGCGTGGCCGTGATCGGT
>PNAR01000301.1 GCA_003169715.1 Acidobacteriaceae bacterium
CCCGCGAGGAACATTGCAATGCCACCAATTAAATTCCCGAAATATTCCGGCCTGACCTTGTCCGGGATGATCATGACCGCAAAAAACGAAACCAGGGAAGTGAAGAGAAGGCTGTAAACGAAAATTACCGCACCTGTTTTTTCCAGGTTCTTAAGCTTGGGATGTTCGATCTCGCGATTGACTTGCGCCAGAGTCTCTTCGCCGCTCATGGCGAGGACGGAGTGTCCGAATCCAACGAAGCAAATGATCCACGTCAAATGGCTTACCCATGAGCCATAGAGCCATCCCATGGACTCTTTAGTAAGCGGCACGACCCCGGGATGCAAAGGGTTTGGCGGCATCTGGATGGGCGCTCGCAGGATCGTGATTGCACACCAAACAATCAGGATCACGACCATCACTGTGGTGATGATCATGATCTGGAGCGCTTTTCCGCTGGATTCGTGAATGCCCTGGATATTTTTCCACCAGAAGTAGAGGGCGATGAGAACCGCGAAACCCGCGGCGAATGTGTTTTCAGGGAAGTTCGGAAAAGGATGGTGCGAATAGCGGGCAATGTCTTCTACGAATCCAGCGAGATATTGCCCTGCCGAAACCGCGCTGATCGGTCCGGTTAACACGTAGTCGAAAAGCAGGGCGGAAACGGATATTTTTGCCAGCGTCCCGCCCATCGCCTCTTTGACCACACGGTACACGCCGCCGCGAACAAACATGCTGCTCGACTCGATGTAGAGGGCACGCACGGCATAACTGAACAGCATGACCGCGAGAATGAACCAGGGAGCGCTTTTTCCGATTACCTTCTCGGCGTCTCCGCCAGCGTAATAAGCGGAGGACGCGAGGTCGGCAAGCACAATGGCAGATGCGCGCCAGAACGAGATGAATGTCAGCATCACCGTTGTGGCGACAAACACCTTGACCGCTGGCCGCATGTTTTGGACTGGAGTTGACACTTAGTTTTTTAGATTTGCGAAAGGTATAAGTTTAAAAATCTAACACAAAGGCAGCGAGGATGCTCTTTGACTTGCATAGTGAGGCAGGCGCGGTCCGCCCCGCGGGAGCGTGCTTTCAAGCATTCGGAGCGATGTAAGTGCGGGTAATGCGGTCGTGCCAGCACAATTGATCTTCGTCGAGGAAGCACCATGCGTATCCCAGGCCTAATGAGAGGCCTGAAAGTACGGATGCGAGCACGCGCCAGCGCCGCATTTTTCGCGGAACGGCGCTGCCATCAAAATGGCTTAGCTTCAACTTTGCCAGCTTCAGGCCCGGTGTAGTTCCGCAATGAACTAGCAGCAAATATTGGTAGGCCGCCCANNCCAATCCAGCGAAGACGACTACCGCATCCATCAGCGTAGCCGCCAGCCGTCTTGCCATTCGCGCTGCCTGCAAAGGCATCTCGAAGCCTGGACGCTTTTCGTGCGCTGGCGCGTCCATTGGTTCGATCAGAATGCCCCCGAGGGAGGGCGTGTCGGGAACAAGTTCCGGAGCTTCCATAATTCGCGGCCGGACAAAGACGGGTTCCGCGAGTTCCTCCGAATGGTTTGGCGCAATGGTTGAAGATCGGGGAAACTCGATAATCCTCGAACTGGACTCAAGCGAAGGAGAAGGCAGAATTGCTAGCGGTGCAGCGTTTGTGGCCGGTATACTCTTCGCGAGCGCCGAAGTGTTCGGAGCAGGACCGGAACGTAATTCCTCCGCAGGGGAGGCGCGCCACGTTTCCGGCGTCTCAAACTTAAGCTGCAATGAAGGATATCGGGGTGTTCTGACGCGCCTGCGAGCCTGGTACCTGGTTAAGCGTGCACTTACTTCTTGCCTCCAGGGAACCTCAGTATCCAATTCAGCGCGATTCGGTTCGTGACCGAAGAATGTTAAAGAATCGTGTCGCTTGGAGGGTGGCATGGTGATGCCTTCGCCGCCGGTTTCCTCAACTTCTTCGCTAACGGATGGTGCTCCGCCGCTTGTCCTGGCAGCCACGTCCGAAATATCGTTGCCTTCCGGATGATCTTCCACTACAAAGCGAGAGGAGACGGCAGCAGATTCGTTGAGACTGATAGCAAAATGCCGTTCACTCGCATCATAGGAGTCAAGGGCAAGAGACTCAGGATCTACGTATCGTCGTTCGGTAACCTCAGGTTCGATTGGTTCGGGTTTGATCGCTTCGGGATCGTTTAATTTGGGACGAATGAAATCCGCAACGACACGGGCATCCGAGGCGTCGCCAGTGGCAGTTCGATCGGGTTCAAATCTGGATTTCATGTACTTGAGTTTGCAAGCGACAAGAGATCGAAGGGTATGCGTTTTGCCACTAAGCTGGCGACATGCTAAGGTCACCGATATCCCAGACCGAGATCGTGTCTTCTTTATTCGAAATGCTTGTGCGTTTGCAATGAAGTCCCGCTTACGATTCCTTATCACGGCGGCACTCGTTTGTCATGCACTACTGCGTCCTCCCTTAGTTACCAGCCAGTTGCGGACGTCGCTGGACGAATCGGGTCTTCCGCAAAATCTCTCGGACGACCCGTCGCAGACATACGAGGATGTCAGCTGGACCGCGATCACTCAGGAACTCAATGGACCTGTGATCAAGCTGCATGGGGAAGCCCAGATTCACTATGGGACTTTCATTCTGCATGCCGATGAAATGACTTACAACCGCGATTCGGGGGAAGCCACGGTGGATGGCCATGTGGTGCTTGATGGCGGTCCGAATGACGAACATATCAGCGCCAGCCGTGGATCTTACAATCTTCAGTCTGAAGTTGGAAATTTTGAAAACGTGCGTGGAACCATCGGTATGCGGCTGAAGGGATCACGTCTGATTCTTACCTCGGCCACTCCGTTCGTTTTCAGCGGCAAGTCAGTGCGTAAAACGGGTCCCGATCACTATGTCGTTTACGATGGAACCATAACCACTTGTGAATTGCCGCGTCCCAAATGGCAATTTTATGCGCATAAAGTCGTAGTTGAAGTGGGTGGGAACGCGAGCATTTATCGCAGCACTTTTCGGATTGATGGAATTCCAATCCTCTATTTGCCGTTTGCGACTCATCCGATTGAGCGCTCGCCGAGACACTCGGGTATTCTCGTTCCGAACGTCGGGCGGTCATCCACGAAAGGAAATATTCTGGGGGAATCTGTTTTCTGGGGCATCAATCGCAGCATGGACGCAACTCTGGGCGCGGAATATTTTTCCACGCGGGGATGGGCTCCGCAGGGCAATTTTCGGGTCCGACCCAGCGATACATCGTTTTTGGATCTAAATTTCTTTAGTGTGCTTGATCGTGGACTGAAAGGCGTTAACCAGGGCGGAACCGAAGTCCAGCTCAATGCCGAGGGATCCTTTGCGCATCACTTCCGCGGCGTCGCTAACATTGATTACCTGAATTCTTTTGTATTTCGCCTTGCCTTTAATGATGTGTTCACCCAGGCGGTTAATTCGGAAGTAAAATCCCAAGCGTTTCTTTCCAATACAACGGGGGGATTTTTCTATAACGCTACAGTGCAGCGTTATCAAAATTTCGAGAGTACGACGCCGGGAGATTTAATTACGATTCTTCACGCTCCGGGGCTGGAACTCTCCAGCGTTGATCATCAAATTGGGAGGTCTCCCTTCTTTTGGTCTTATGATGGCGCGGCCGAGGGGCTTTCGCGGAGCGAGCCTACATTTCGCACTGCGCCGCTAGTCGGACGATTCGATGCAGCCCCGGATTTATCTCTTCCTTTAAAATTTCGCGGCTGGTCGCTTCGTCCTGATTTTGCGATCCGAAACACCCTATATACCGAACAGCTTTTACCTTTCGGTGAAGTGGGAACCCCGAAATCCAGTGTCATTGACCGTAAAGCGTTGGAAGGTTCCGTTGCGCTACGGCCGCCGTCATTGGAGCGCGTGTTTGGCAAAGAGGTGTTGGGACGCAAATGGAAGCATGTCATCGAACCGCGCGTGGTTTACAACTACATGACTGGCGTAAATAACTTTTCCAACATCGTTCGCTTTGACGAAAGGGATGTATTAAGCGACACGAACGAAGTTGAGTATTCGGTGGTCAATCGTTTGTACGCAAAGTCGAAGACCAGTCAGCAGGATTGCAAAACCGAAGGGATGTCCGCGCTGATGGTTGGAGGGCCTGTGGCGTCAAGTTCAGTTCCGTGGGAGCACGAAAAACAATCCGAGACCCAGCCGTGCCAGCCCGAACAGCAGACGCGGGAAGTTGTTACGTGGGAGCTGGCGCAAAAATATTTTCTTGATCCAACTTTCGGAGGGGCGCTGGTGCCGGGGCGCCCGAACGTTTTGAGTACAACCCTCGACTTGACCGGTATTGCCTTCTTGACGGCGCCCCGGAATCTTTCGCCATTAATTTCGCGGCTTCGCGTTCAGAACAGCGATCACACGGATGTTGAATGGGATTTTGACTACGACTTTAAACAGCACCGCATCAATACCAGTACGGCTCTGCTCAATTTCCGTTTCGGACAATTCACTGTCGGTGGCGGCGACGCATTTTTGCAAGCAGCCAGTGGGATTCAAGTTTCGCAAGTCAACACAGCACAGGCCGTAACGGCCTCCCCGTCTGCTGAACAATCTTTTAACCAGTTCCGCGTCGTTTTGGGGTACGGTCATCCTGGCAAGCGCGGCTTCAGCGGGGCGACGAACATAGGATATGACGCCAATCTAAATGCGCTGCAATATGGATCCATACAGACTGCATACAACTGGGATTGTTGCGGAGTTGACCTCGAATACCGCCGCTTTGGGTTAGGTTCGGTGCGTAATGAGAATCAGTTCCGCTTCACGTTTGCGCTGGCTAACATAGGGGCGTTTGGAAATTTGCGGAGGCAGGAACGGCTATTTTAGCGTGGCTGACGAGTATTTCTTCCGACGTCCTGCGGAGCTTTGCTCCGCTTGGAGGGGCGGGGACGCCGGTCCCTACAGGGGCGCGAATCGGTTCTGCGTTAGACTTCTTCCCATGGCATTTGCCGATCAACTTGGGTTCACCTTCAGACCTCCGGACAGGCGGGTGTGGACGGTGCGCGATCTGGTGGCGGCGGTCCGAACCCATATTGAGCGCGAATACGGAGATACATGGGTGGAGGGCGAGATTTCAAATTTCCGGGCGCACGACTCTGGACATCTCTATTTCACATTGAAGGATCAGAATTCGCAGCTCAGCGCCGTAATGTTTCGCTCGCAAGCTAAGCTGCTGCGGTTCCGGCCCGAGAACGGGATGCAAGTTGTTGTGCGGGGACGGATCACGATTTATGAAGATCGCGGTCAGTTGCAGATTTCCGCGGAATACCTGGAGCCGAAGGGAGCGGGCGCGCTTCAGATTGCTTTCGAGCAACTCAAGGCCAAACTGGAAGCGGAAGGACTGTTCGACGCGGACCGAAAAAAACCGATTCCGACGTTACCGCGGCGGATCGGAATCGTCACTTCCCCGCAGGCCGCCGCGCTGCGGGATATTTTGAACATTCTGCAACGGCGCCATCACACTGCGAATATTCTGATTTTTCCTTCGCAAGTACAGGGAGAATCCGCGCCGCTGGAAGTGATGGCCGGTATCCGGTATTTCAATAAAGCAGCCAATGTGGACGTGATCATAGTGGCGCGGGGGGGCGGTTCAGCCGAGGATCTCGCGGCATTTAATCACGAGGGTTTAGCGCGCGCTGTGGCGTCTTCTCAAATCCCGGTCATTTCCGCGGTCGGCCACGAGACCGATTTCACGATCATTGATTTTGTCGCCGATCTGCGCGCTCCAACGCCTTCCGCTGCCGCGGAATTGGTAATTCGATCACGGCAAGACATTGAGGAGAAATCCCAGGAACTACATTTGCGCCTTGCGCGCGCCGTGAGATACCGGTTGCTTATAGGCAGGCAGGCGCTCACGGAATTGGCTCAACACGGGGCTTTTGCACGGATGATGGACGTTATCAATCAGCGCCAGCAGAAATTGGATGACCTCACATATCGTCTGGAAAGATCTCAACGAAAGCTCTTGGAACAAAACAGACGAAGATGGGAGGTGGCTGCGGGTGCGGTGCGGCATTACGATGTTCGGCGCGTGCTCGGGGGAATCCGCAAAGAACTGGACTCCCATGTAGCGGCGATGATTGCGGCTACCCGCAACCAACTGCTTCAACAGAAGGCGCATTTAGATCGGGCCACGCGGCAGATTGA
>PNAR01000309.1 GCA_003169715.1 Acidobacteriaceae bacterium
CAGCCGCAATCGTTCTCGCGAAAGGTTCATCCGTCGGCCAAGCGCCGAGGCTAAGCTAGCGCCGATCTGTAGCGATGGATCTTCAGGTCCAAGCGAGTGACCCGCACCGATGGCAAGCGCAGCAGTAAGAAACTTTCCAACTGCCGTCTTGAAGGGAATAAATCCGTTGAAGATGTAAAGCGCGGACTTGGTTTGGTTCACCCCACTTCCGCGCGCGCCCGGAAATACGTGGATGACCAGCACCGCAAGCAACAGGCTTACCACCGCCGGCGCGATTATTAATCGCAAATTGTGAGGCTGTAGGACCGGGCCCAGAAGTGCGATCCGGCTCCAGTCAATTGCCAGCCGGAAGCAGACCACGGCCAATCCGGAAAATACTCCTATAAACACAGCAAGCATGAGGAAAAAGCGATCCTCGCGAAACGCGTCGCCGAAAGCCTTGCGCCCGGTCTTGCGCACAGAAGAAGCGGACACCTCCCCTGGTGAAAGCGCAGACTCTAAGCCAATGCTTTCCGAAGAATTCATTATTGATCGGCTCCTTGTGGATTCAGCGCCAGTTGCAGCAAAGCTCGATCCATTGCGGTAGACTCTCCGCATCGATTTTGAGTTTGTTCTTCGATTTGGAATACCAAAGCCATGGCGGACTCGGCGGTGTCAGCTTCGGCGGATGCGCTTTGGCGTCTGAGTTTGGGTTTCATATCATTCCAAGTTTTTTGCAACGAAATTAGATCGGACGAAAAGGGATCTGCTGACGCACCGCCCTGCTGACCGCCATCTTGAAAACTAACGCCGTGCATCCTGGCACAATCTGCGAGAAGCCTTCCAGCGCCGCTGAATGCATCCCGCACACGCGCCCTCCGATCCGCGTTGGAAAGGCCGTGGGTGAAAGGGTCGGCTTGCAAGATCAATCTCGCGGACTCGAGCGATTGCTGTAACGGCGCATTTTGCGGATCCAGTTTCGCGGCCTCGCCTAAATATTTTTCAGCGGTGCGGTAGCGATGCAACTGGAAAGCTACGTCGCCCGCTCCCGCCAGCGCGCCCGCGTTCTGGCGGTCATGCCGCAGAATGGTTTGATATTCTGCGAGAGCGCGCTCATGATCTCCGGCACGGTCAAACATCCGCGCTACCGGCATTTCAAGTTCCGCGTCGCGCGGAAGCGAAGCGGACAGAGTAATCAATTCCCCCTGGGCCTGAGGCAATGCACCCTGTTGCAGAAGAAAATTGATCAGCTCGAATTCCGCGTTGCGACGATGAACTTCGGCATCGGAGTCCCATATCCCATAAGTCGCGTTGTGGTAGTAATGAATCGCCTCGCTGGTTGCGCCTTCGCGCGTCGCCAGCCGCCCCAACGCTAGATTGACCGCGCCGTCTTCAGGAATCCGCTCCCAAAGGTTCATCAGATACGTTTTCGCTTCGGGCGTGCGTCCACTATCTCGCAACGCTCGCGCAAGGCTCAATTCATATTGAAAATCATCGCGATTGTAGGTAAGCGCCGCGCGAAAGTTGGCAATGGCTCGCTCCGGATCTCCCGACGCATATTCCGCTTCCCCCTGTTCATATAGGTGGCGTCCCAGAGCTTTTTCCTGCAACCTGAATCGAGTCACAAGATGACTGACCGCAAGAAATGCCAGCACCGCGGTTGCGAAGAGAATTGCGAAAACTACAGGAGCGCGGCTCAGAAAAGACTTTAGGCTGACGCGCGTTATTCTCAGGAGCACATACGTATCCTAAATCAATGGATTAGTTGGATTGGGATAGCGACATTGAGGGTACCCCATCCTTCGCGTGTATTTCGCGAAGGGTGAGACCATGAGGGGCTTCGCGTTTAAGACGTGAAGGTTTCAAGCAGGTATTGAGGAACTCAATCGCTTTCGTTTGCTTCCGGTATGAACTCAGCATCTTCTGCGATCTACGCGATCCAGCCGCCACCCACTACGACCTCATCCTTATAAAAAACGGCAGCCTGCCCCGGAGTGATCGCGCGTTGTGGATCGCTAAACGTGACAATCGCCTCATCCTGCGCGGTCATTTCGATTGTGGCCGTTGCCGCTTGATGTCTGTGGCGAATCTTTATTTCAACCGTCATCGGCTCGTCAAGCGTGTCTACCGAAATAAGATTTAACTTATGTACTCGAAGAGTCTTGGAATAAAGCGCTTCCTGATTTCCGACCACGACCTGACGCTGGTCTCCCTTGATTTCAAGCACGTAAAGAGGCGAGCCCGTCGCGATTCCCAAGCCCTTTCGCTGTCCCACGGTAAAGTTGTGGATGCCCTGATGCTCGCCGATTACCTGTCCATCACTGGTGACTAGTTCCCCCGCAGTATCCGGAAGCGCTTCGCCATTCTCCGCGAGATAAGCGTCAATAAAATTCTTGTAATCGCCGCCGGGAACGAAACATATTTCCTGGGAGTCCGGCTTATCGGCCAGCGCGAGTCCGTGTCGGCGTGCTAACTCACGCACCTCCGGCTTCATCATTCCACCAAGCGGGAAAATAGTCTTGCTCAGCTGCTCTTGAGTGAGCCCGAAGAGGAAGTACGTCTGATCTTTCGCAACGTCCACCGGACGCATCAGCAACCAGCGCCCGCTAACTTCGTCAAATTCGACCCGAGCGTAATGGCCCGTCGCCAGCAACTCAGCGCCAATCTGTTGCGCCAAAATCAATAACTGATCGAACTTCAAGTGATTGTTGCAAAGACTGCATGGGATGGGCGTTCGTCCCGAAAGATATTCCTGCACAAACGGACGCACCACGTCGCGCTCGAACCGGTCTTCCTGATTGACCACATAATAAGGAATGCCAATGGTCTCGGCCACGCGGCGGGCATCGTAAACATCATCCAGCGAACAGCAGCGGCCTTGAACGGATTCAGGCATGCCTTCATGTTCCGCAAGGCGCCTTTGATTCCAAAGCTGCATCGTCAATCCGACGACGTTGTGGCCTTCCGCGCGCAGCATGGCCGCAACGGCAGAGGAATCAACTCCGCCAGACATGGCTACGGCGATGGTTTTGGTGGACATAAAAAATCGCTTCTAGCTGCTGGCTTCTAGCTAAAGAATACAAGATCCCCTTTTCCTAACGGAAGGTGGAGGTCGAAAGATTCAAGCTAGGAGCTAGCAGCTAGAGGCTTCTTTCCATTGTAAACCGGCGACAACTCCCGCAGTCGGCTGATGGTCTCCGGAACAAGGCCCAATGCAAAATCAACGTCTTCAGAAGTATTCTGCTTACCCAGGCTGAAACGAATACTCGCGCGTGCGCGATCCCCGTCCAATCCCATCGCAGTGAGAACGTGCGAAGGCTCAAGCGCGCCGGAAGAACACGCCGCGCCAGTCGAAACTGCCAGCCCCTTAAGATCGAGAGCGATGACGAAGGCTTCTCCCTCAACGTGATCAAAATAAATATTTGTCGTGTTCGGAACCCTGCGAGTATCCGCGCCATTCACACCGCAAAATTCAATTTCCCCAAGCAGCCCCGATTCCAGGCGATCACGCAGATCCCCCATTCGTCGTACCTCGCCGCTTGCCAATCCCTCTCTTGCGAGTTCCGCAGCCTTGCCCAATCCGGCAATTCCCGGAACGTTCTCGGTTCCGGCTCGGCGCGAACGCTCGTGACGTCCACCATGGAACAATGGCTGAAGATGCGTTCCTTTCCTTACATAAAGCGCTCCAACTCCTTGGGGCGCATGCATCTTATGCCCGGAAATCGAAAGCAGATCGCATCCGATCGCGATTACGTCAATCGCCACCTTCCCCGCAGCTTGCACTGCATCCGTATGAAAGTACACATCCGCCTCAGCCGCGATTTTCCCGATCGCTTCAACCGGCTGAAGGACTCCGGTTTCATTGTTCGCCATCATGATCGTAATGAGCTTTGTGTTGGGCCGAACCGCCCGGCGAACATCTTCGGGATCAATCACTCCCCGAGCATCGCAACGAATATATGTAACGTTGCATCCTTCCGCTTCCAATTGCTTGCACGAATTCAGCACCGCATGATGCTCGATCGTCGAAGAAATTACGTGGTCGCCTCCGCGAACTAATCCTGAACGAAGCAATCCCGAACTTAGCAACCCAAAGATTGCTAAATTATCCCCCTCGGTTCCTCCGCTGGTAAACACGATCTCCGAAGCGCGGCATCCCACGAGCAAAGCCACGGCCTCTCGCGCACGCTCCACCGCTGCCCGCGTTTCCTGCCCGTGGTGATGGATCGATGAGGCATTCCCAAAATGTTCGGTAAAATAAGGCTGCATCGCCTGCAGAACCGCCGGAAGCACAGGAGTCGAAGCGTTATTGTCGAGATATACGCGGCGCATGGGACACTCGTATCTTACGCCTCAACGCTCGCACCAACCGATGCGCCCCCGCCAACAATGACGCTTTTTGTCAATCGCCAAACTGTGGCTTCTCAGGATGGCCGGAAAAGTTCCCGTTGCTTTCCTTCTTTGTGAAAATCACTTCCATCGGGACCCTTTAAATTCCGGTAAGTCCCATGTTTTCATGACGGTTTCATTGGCACCCAGAATGCTAAGGATATAGCGTAGCTAACCCGGCTGGCCGATACTTAGGGCCACTGGAGGAGAATTTCAACATGCGCCACAGAGGTTTCTTTGCACTTATCTTTGCTCTCTTGACGGCGGGTTTGTTAAGCGGTTCCGCTTTCGCCGACAGCATGGTCTTCAACGGACCAGGTGGCGCTAACTTGGGTGGGGTTTATACCTACCCATACAACTTCACGGTCAATGGCGCGCCAATGCAACTAATGTGTGACACGTTCGACAATGAGATCTTCAACAATGAAACCTGGACCGCAAATGAGAACACCATCTCCGGCGCCGCTACTTCAGGACTGTTTAATAGCGTTACCAACGCCGGCCTCAAATATGATGCAGCCGGCATTATCTTCGCCAGCATGCTGGGTGTGAATGGCGTTACGCTGCCGGGGTTCACCAATAATCAGGACGCGAATTGGGCAGTCTGGGCGCTGTTCTCCACTACAGCGTTGCAGGATATTAATGGGAGTGCCTCAAGCCCCTTTGGCCTGGGCGGAGATTCCGCCGCTTTGACAATCTATACCAATGCGCTTGCGGCCGCGGCCGGCGCGCCATCGAGCGACTTCAATGGAATTACGATCTACACGCCCGTTGCCGGAACCCAGGTTCCGACCACTGACGGCCTGCCGCAAGAATTCCTTGGCTACACACCAGTTCCTGAACCAAGTGAACTGAGCCTTTTGGGAGTTCTCGCATTGTTCACCGTAACTGGATTTGCATTCCGCAAACGCTTCGCATTCGAGCGCGCATAGACAGGTTCACAAAAAGAATCCTATTGTTCGAAAAGGGTACGGCCCGACTTCTCGTCGGGCCGATTTTTATTGTGCGCACTGCGTACCGCCCGCGTGTATGTCAGAATTTATTTGATAATAATCGGGCGAACAGGCTCTAGAAAGTGAATGCGATCAGCGAAAAATAGCCGCAGACCGACGCAAGAATGCGGCCCAGAGCAGACTCCGTAGAAACGTAGCTTGCAACGTCTGTTTTTTGTTTACGATATTTCAAACGCGACGGGCAAGAGCGGACGTAGCAAGCTACCTCTCTACAGTACGGTTGTTCCGGGACATTTCTCCGGCCTCTTCTCCCACAACGTAACGACCGGTACATCGTCGAACAACCAAAGTCCCCAGTCCGCGCGAGAAATGTTCAGTCCAGCTTCCCGTACTCCACCTTGGCCTGCTTTAAGAGTGGAATCTCGGGATCGGCGTCCTTCCAAAAAGCAAAAAAATCCTGGTAAGCTGCGCGCGCCTTGTTGCTGTCTCCCTGTTGCGCGTAGGCTCGCGCAGTTCCGAGGTGCGCCAGGACATATAAGGGGCTGGTCGGATTCAGGCCGCGATGATCGGCAATCTTCTGATACTCGGCCAACGCCTTCGCAGGATCGTGAAGATCGAGATAGGCTTGGCCGCGCAAATACAGCGGCCAGAAATCGACCGGCGCGGTAGGGCCGCCTCCGAGTTCATAGGTTCTGGCTGTCTCAAGCGCTTCCACAGCTCGCGCTGGCTGTTTGCGCTGTAGCTCCAAGGCGGCTCGATCAACGGAAAGAGTCGCGTTGTTGAGCACCGCGTCGGTAGGGTTTTCTTTCGCCAGATCGGCGATCATTTTTTCCGCCTGGCTGGAGTCACCGATACGCGCCAGTGTGAGGGCGGCGAAACCCCTCGCGCTCTTGTCTTGTGTCATCACAAGCGCCGCGTCGGTCTGGCGACGCGCTTCGTCCGGATTTCCGAACTCAGCCTCCATTGCCCCTTCGAATGTGCGAATGCCGGCCGCGAAATCTTTGGATTGCTGTTCTGACTTCTGCACCGTGGTGTTGCATAACTCTCGCCCCTCACGCACCCTTCCCTGGAAATACTTGACACTTACTTCGAGCGACAAAAGAAACGGCTCACCGCCAGTGCCAGCCGCACTGTCGAGCACATGCTGCATCGTCGCCTGATCGTCACGAATGAAAGCCAGGTCGTAGCCAATCATCTGCGTGGACGACGAATCCGCTTTCTGCGCTGCTGCCTGATCAATAACGGCACGCGCTTCTTCATAACGCCCGAGTGACATGTAAGCGCCAGCCGTGTTCTGGTAGCCGAACGGATCTTTTGCATCAATCTGTAGTGCCAGGAGTGCGTTCGCCAAAGACTTATCCTGCTGCCCAATCGCACCATAGGCCAATGCTAAATTATCGTCCGGCACATTGTCCCGCGGATACGCTTGTTTCCACTGCTCGTATATCTCGATGGCCTTGTCAATTTCTCCGGTTGACTCGTAGTAGTGCGCGGAAATATAGAGCCTCTCGCGTTCGCTCGCCCTTTCGCGAAGTTCAAAAGCCTTGCGCAGTGCTTCCCTGCTAAGAGTCCAGGCCCCTAGGTTGCCGTAGGAGACACCCAGCGTGGCATACGCTGTGGCGAAATTGGGATCGAGTTCGACGGCGCGCTTAAGATGCGGGATGGCGCGATCATCCATCAATTTCATGTGTTCGGTCTGACCGAGGCTAAAAGCTTGTAAGGCTTCGAGCGATGAGGTAGTCGCCTGTTCAAGCGGCTTGGCGAATTGCTGCACGGATCCCAGTGACTCACCAAGCTTAGCGCGCAAAGATGATGCGCCAGTATCGAGTGCTTTAAGCACCTGCTCTTTGCTGGACGCCTCGACTTGCTCGCGGGCCAGCGAGTCTCCGTTCTGAGCGTTAACCGCGGATAGTGTAACTACGTACGAATTGCCCAGCCCAGCAATCGAGCCCCCCAGCACCGCCTTGGCTCCCTCCCTCAAAGCGATTTCACGCGCCACATCGTTGCTGATGCGCTCGTCCACCGGATGCCCCATGAAACCCAGCGCCTGCCGCACCCTCGACTCCGGCAGAATTTTCAGATACGGGGATTGCTCCAGTTGCACCGCCAGCGCCTGCTTCAGAGTTCCATCAAACACCGGATCGCCAGTCGTGTTTACGAAGTCGGCGAGAACTACTGTGTCTTTTTCAGTGAGCGCACTCACATGGCGCGAACGATAAAATAATCCGCCCGCGACCAGCGCTGCGATCAACACAGCCGCGGCAACTGTCGGAATCTTCCACGACTTCTTCTTCCTCGGGTCCTGCTCTGCCAAAGTCGGCGCCGCCGTGGAAGAGATTCCACTAGCAGGCATCACCGGGCCCGACGATCCTGCCGCAACCACTTTGCCTGAACTGCCCGAACTGGAAGACACCGCTTGCGCCGCGGGCCCTGATCCCGAATCATGCGCCGCTGCCACCGCTCCCGAACTTGCAGCCACCGCGCGCCCGGTGTCGGTGTCACGCTTCAAACGTTGCAAGTCAGCACGTACATCCGCGGCGTGCTGGTAACGCAAGTTGCGGTCTTTCTCGAGACCTTTGTTGATAATGTCTTCGAGCTTCGGCGGGAGGTCCGGATTCAACCGAACCGGCGAAACTGGCGCGCGGTCAAGGATCGCCTGAAAAATCAGCGCTGAGGTTTCTCCGCGAAACGGAACCATCCCAGTCGCCATTTCATAGAGGACAGCTCCAAAAGAAAACAGGTCAGTGCGCGAGTCGAGTTCCTTTCCCTTCGCCTGCTCCGGAGACATATAAGCAACTGTCCCAATCGCAGACCCGGGACTGGTCAAATGCTCCTCGGCTAAAGTCGCCTCCACCGTGTCGCCAGATCCATCTACAGGACGCGTCTGGGACTGCGTGACCTTCGCCAATCCAAAATCAAGAATCTTTGCGTGCCCACGCTTGGTTACGAAAATATTCGCCGGCTTAATATCGCGATGAACGATCCCTTGCGCGTGCGCCGCGTCGAGCGCATCGGCAATTTCAATTCCGTTCGAGAGAAGCGTGTCCAGCTCCATTGGACGGTTGCCGATAATATGTTTCAGAGTCGCGCCGTCGAGATATTCCATGACGATGAATGCCTGGCCATCCTGCTCGCCAATGTCGTATATGGTGCAGATATTCGGATGATTCAGAGCAGATGCAGCCCTGGCTTCGCGGCGAAACCGCTCCAGCGATTGCCGGTCTTTGGCGACATTCTCAGGAAGGAACTTCAGCGCGACGAAGCGGTCCAGCCGTGTGTCCTCGGCCTTGTAAACGACTCCCATGCCTCCGCCGCCAAGTTTCTCGACAATGCGGTAATGCGAAATAGTCTGGCCAATCACTTTGGATGATTTCCTCTTGGGCGATTATCTTAGGTTGCTGACCGAGGCAAGTCAACGCGGCGCAGGGGTAGGGAACGGCATGAAGAAAAGAGGGTACGGCAAACTCTGGATTAGATTTGCTATTAGGGAAAACGTGCCGTCAGCTGAGGTGCTGAAAGGCCAGCGAAAGACTAGAAACCATCGTCAGAGTGACGACTGGCGTACCATCGCCATAACGCTCGTGACGTTGTGACCGGGGTTTTGAGTGCGACTGCCTGATCGCGACAGCCGCCGGTAAAGTCGATGCCGATTCGCAGTTTCAACAGAACGGAACAGTTCGGGAGTAATAGCTGGCCCATTTGTTCCATTTACGCCAAATCGACTAGCCGATAAGGTGATCACGAGCAGACTTCGGGGGAGGGTTGCTCGATTTGACGTCCCACGACTCAATAAGTCTGGGGCGTTTTTTCTTGCCAGTTCAATATATTGCGATCTCAGCCACGAGGGGCGATCCCTCAAAGATGTGATCGCAGGACATAAGTCTCAGGCGGATAATTGAACACAGTGAATCGGACCGGTTAAATTTCTGGGAAGGCGTTACAACGAAAGGCATTGAACGCCGGTTGCGAAGGCCCAGAAATGCCTTTGATATTTGCGCAGTGACTGATCGTTGCACGCTGAAACCAGCGCTGGATGGGCATTTAGGGCTTGACGCAACCCCGCTCCGCCATGATAATAAGTCCGCGTTATTTTCCCGCGAGGAAGCAGTTCCCCGTCCCTCCTCGCGCGAACGGCTCCCTGGTTCCCGACTTATTTTATCGCGATAACAGTCCTGCGTGTTTGCTTGCGCGACAGGAATGCCGCGTGCTTTTAGGAGGCAGATTATGACAATACGAATACAGCAAGGGACGCGTTTCCTAACTCTTCTATACTCTTGCGTTTTGGCAACGTGCATTCACGTGTGCGCGGCGACTCCAAAAGTAATCACCGTTGCAGGAGGATCTTTGGGGAGTTGGAAGTCGGCGACCTCCGCGAGTTTTGGCTTGCCGGACGCCGTGGTCTCGGATGCAAAAGGAAATCTATATGTTAGCGATGCGATAAATTGCCGAATTCGCAAAATAGCCGTTAACGGATCAGTTAGCACATTTGCCGGTACCGGAATTTGCGGATATGGCGGCGATGGCGGGCGCGCGACATCTGGGATGCTCTCGACTCCCTCTTCGTTGGCGTTTGACTCTGCGGGCAATCTTTTAATCGCGGATAGCGGCAATTCGCGCATTCGGAAGGTCTCTGTCTCCAGGACGATCACAACGGTCGCCGGGAATGGAGTCAACGGTTATTCGGGAGACGGCGGCCCTTCCACAGCGGCCAGCCTTTACGATCCAAGTGGCGTTTCTCTCGATCCGTTAGGGAATGTCTATATCGGTGACACACTGAACCATGTGATCCGGATGGTTGATGGGGCTGGAAACATTCATACGGTGGCTGGAAATCACAAGAGCGGTTTCAGCGGAGATGGTGGCCCCGCAACCTCGGCGGAACTCAGCTACCCGCAGGGCGCAATATCCGACGGGAACGGCAATCTCTTTATTGCTGATACTGATAACGAAAGAGTCCGCAAGGTTGACTCTAGCGGAATCATCACAACCTACGCTGGAAACGGCTCCTCAGGAGGAAGTGGCAGCGGAGGGCCAGCATCTTCCGCAAGCATTGGTTCGCCCCTTGGGCTTTTGTCTGCGAACGGCAAACTTTACATAAGTACTTATAACGACATTTGGACTGCTGATTCCGCAACCCAAATCATTACCCTAATTGCAGGCGCGCTAAATGGAGAAACGGGCTTCAACGGCGACGGCCACATTGCGCTGGATACTTTGTTTTTCGCCGTTGAGCAAATAGCGATTGACAAGGCTGGCGACCTACTCGTTGCTGACGCGGCCAATGAGCGCATCCGCAAGATTGGCGCGGATCAAACGGTCTCCACCATTGCCGGCGGCTACATTGGCGATGGAGGGCCTGCTGTTCAAGCGAGTCTGAGCCTGGGCTTCTGGGATCATGCATGTTTTGACTCGACCGGAAACCTTTATATCGCCGACTACTACAACAATCGCGTTCGACGAGTTTCCACGACGGGGATCATCACCACATTTGCGGGCAATGGAATGACGGCTCCGCCCCAGGATAACGTTCAGGCGACAACGACCTCTATCAAGCCCAGCGCGATTGCAGTAGACCCAAGCGGGAACGTCTTCATCGCAGACGGCAACAGCGCGAGAATTCGGAAGGTGGATTCTTCCGGAACGATAACGACCTTCTCCAACTTATTCGCCTCCTTCAGCGCGAGTCTTGCGACGGACGCGAGCGGCAATCTTTATCTCGCGGATGGGATCTCGTCCGTTTTGAAGATAGATCCCTCCGGGTTGGCGACGACTATCGCGGGCCAATCATACCCTGGATATAACGGAGACGGCATTGCCGCGACTAGTGCTTTGCTCAATCAGCCGAACGGGCTTGCACTGGACAATGGAGGCAACATCTACATCAGCGATTCAGGAAATAACCGGATTCGGAAAGTGGATAGCAGCGGAATCATTTCAAGCGTCGCTGGCAACGGAGGTATTGGATTTTCAGGAGATGGGGGACTAGCAACGGCGGCCACACTGTACGAGCCATCTGACGTCGCGGTGGACACCAAGGGAAACATCTACATCGCAGACCGGAATAATTTTCGCGTGCGGAAAGTTAACACTTTGGGCACGATACAGACCCTCGCCGGAAACGGTGGCTTTGGGTATAACGGCAACGGGTTGCCCGCGCTAAGCACGAACCTTTACCCAAGTGGCGTGAGCGTGAGTCCGGCAGGAGTGGTCTACGTGGTAGATGAAGGTTCCTACCGCGTCCGTAGAATCCGTTAATTGACGGGCCCGGAACGGCGCTGGTCGTTTCCTTCGTTGGAAACAATTGGCGGAAGCGAGTGGGAGTCGAACCTTTGTGGTCTTTACCGGTGAACGTGACACGATTCGTCAGGGACGGTATGAGCAACTTTTAAGACGTGATTCGTCTTGCAGCGTCCGGCGTTCACAAAACCTTTCACTAGTAAATGATTTTCAGTGAAAACTGAATTTGCCGGGAGGTTCCCGCGGTCTTGCTGATCATGCCGAACCCTGTGCCCTTGATGATGTTCGCAGGAAGCCCCATATTGACGATGTTGAACAGATTGAAAAACTCCCCGCGGAATTGGAGGTCGGCACGCTCCAGGCCGCTGGCGCGGCGTCCAATCGGAGTCGTTTTGATGAGCGCAAAATCGAAGTCATAGTATGCCGGGCCACGAAATGTATTCCGGCCAAGGTCTCCGAACCGTCCCGAGTTCGGCCCGCTGCCGCCCGGTGTCTCAATCGGAATAGAAAAGAAACTTGCGTTGTTCGGGCCAAGCCCAAAATAATCGTCCCGCGGCCGCGTCGAACTGCCAGCAGTGGAGAGGCGCGGTGTTGAAATCTGGTCCGGCCGGTCAGCCCCAATCGTCCCCGCCCCTGTCTGCTGGATTCCGGAATAGACGGTAAACGGCGAACCGCTGGTGATTGTCGAGATGCTCAGCAACTCCCAACCCTTTGTCAGTAGCTGGATTCGATCGGATTGAAGTCCCAGATGCTCCAGATGCAGGTCCTGGGCCGCGCTCAACGTAAAAGCATTGGTCACGTCGAAACTTGACGGCCCCCTCTCCGGTCTTGTATCAAACGGGTTTTGCGGGCTGAACAGTGTGACAGCGCCTGTAGATCCTGTTCCTCCACTGACGCCGCTGACATCATCCAGCGATTTGCCCCAGGTGTAACCCGCTTGCAGTGACGGACCACCGTGTCTGATATTTCCCGATAACGAAGTCTGGAGGGCGTTATATGAGGAGTGTGACGTGGCAGTAATCACGGATTCGAACCCGAAGCCTCCCGTCACCGCGCCGTTGCTGTCGAAGTTTGTAAACGGGGCAAATCCCGAATCTGCTCCGGGATACGCGTTCGGGTACGACGTTCGCGGAAGTCGAAACGCCGATGTTCCGACATACGCGACGTCAGCCGTCAGACCGCCAAATGCCCGCTCCAATCCCAGGGTCCAGCTCTCCAGGAAAGCATTGCCGAAACGCCGGTCAATCCCGCTCAGACTGAGCAACGAGAGCTGATGACTCGGCGACAATGCTGCCAGATCTTGCTGGTAGCGATTCACGTCCATCACAGTGTTTGCCGGCACCTTTTTGGGATCGCCGCTGGCCAGCACGTTCACACCCGCCGTGTTATAGACCTGCGGCAATTCGTCCGGTGTAATCTGGAATCCATACGCGATCTCTCCGTTCTGCGCGGCATTGACCCGCGGATACACGACGTAGGGGGTGGATCCCGTCAAAAAATTGTCCTGCCAGATATTTGGAGGAACCACTGTGATTGCTCCGCCTATCTGTACTTGCAATGCATGCGGCGCACTCCAGGCTAAGTGCACACGCGGGCCCCATCCGTTCCAATTTGTCTGATAAGTCGGCCGCGGATTGATCAAGAACTCCTGCCCGACCGCCGTGGGGGGAAAAGAGTCAAGAAAACTCGACGTGCGGTATGCACGCTCTGAAATCGGCGTGTAGAACTCATACCGCAGTCCATAGTCGAGGGTCCATCGAGGATTGATTTTCCACGTGTCCTCGACGTAGGCATTCACATTATTCCGGTTGATCGCTGCCGGCCCAATGTGCGCGCCGTTCGACGCGTAGGGTGGCGCCACCGCGACTGTGTACGCATATGGATACCCAAGCAGCAGACTACTCAGGGTGTCTGGTAGAGGCTGGCCTGGGTGCACATCGTGCTGTCCACTTGCAGAAGGAATGAAAACCGGCGAATAAACGGTTCCACCTCCGAAATCGTATTCTCCATTCGGGCTGATCCCGAAGTAGGTTGTGTCGCGATTGAGGCGTGCCTCCGCTCCCCACTTCAGTGCGTGTTGTGCGGTCGTCCAGGCAAAATTCAATTGTCCCTGGAACAGATTCCCGAACGACGACATCACCGAACCCGCCGCACTGTTATACGCCTCGTACAGCCCATCGTTGAATTTGAGAGCCGGATCGGTGCGGTTTGGTGTCGCGAACGAAGGCGTCGTCCGCGTGAAACTCAGCGATGCCGACCACAGAAATCCTGGGGACGCGGTGCGGGTGTAGGTGACCACCGCGCTTCGCTGATGATCCACATAAGTCACGCCGAAGCTTGGATCGAGCAGAGTCTGATCCGGATTTGTGGTCGGTCCCGTCAGATTGTCATAGTTGAATCGACCAAACAATTGGCCTTTTGCGCCCAAATTCTGATCCATTCGAATGGAAAATTGATTTGCGTCGGTGTTCACCTTCGAAGGCGCTGCGTAGGTGCGCGCGCCATATGCGCCGGTGTGGTTGTTGGGCAAGGGATAACGCGTCAGTACTGCGGCAATCGTCGGATTTACCGGGACTTGGAGGGTGTCTGTACCGTCCGGATAAGTCACAACATCTTCGCCAGCTCGCTCCGCTGCGGTAGGCACAGCTACTACCTGCGTTGTTCCAAGCACCTGCCTGAATCCCTGATACTGCACGAAATAGAATGTCCGTTCTCGTCCGTCATATAGATTCGGCAACACGACCGGTCCGCCGTTCGTAAATCCGAACTCGTTTCTGCGGAAAGGAGGGATCCGGCCCGGCTCTGCAATTGATGGGTGATCGAAATAATTTCGCGCATCGAAGGCAGAGTTTCTCAAGAACTCGAAAAAAGAACCGTGAAACCCGCTCTTCCCGGATCGTGTCACGATGTTGGTGAAGCCGGCTGCGCCCCGCCCGATATCTGCCGGCATCCACCCCGAGCTTGACTGCAGGTCCTGAATCGCATCCACGTTGAAATTTGTGAATGTACTCCCACCCATTTCAGGATCGCTGACATCCGCGCCGTCCATCGCGAACACGGCTTCCACACCGCGCTGTCCGTTTATCGCAAACTGCTGGGTAAAATTCGTCTGCCCGTTCACGTCGGTCATCGTGCCCGCTGCCAACAGCAGCAGCGTGCTGAAGTCACGACCGTTCAACGGCAGCTCATTTACTTTTTGGCTCGACAGCGTCTCACCGCTCGCCCCGCTCGCGGCGTTCGAGGCTCCCGAAGCGACTTGCGGATTCACCGCGACAGACAGCACGTTTATATCGGATACGGTCAGGGCAACAGAGGCGCTACTTATGTCCACCGCCACTGGGGCGGTTGGACGCCGCCCGGGAAGTTTCACAGTCACAGTGTGCGGCCCTGACGCAAGGCCCTTAATCGAGAATTGTCCGCGGGTTCCCGTGACTGCCGTTTGCTGTTTCCCCGGTGTTGTGGAAACCATCACGCTCGCTCCGGCCACAGGCTGACCAATGGCGGAGCGTACTACGCCACTCCAGATAGTCGCGGCCTGTTGCGCCGTGAGCGGGGCCGCGGATACGAGTACCAAAAGTAAGCCCTCCAGCAGGCGCAGGATTTTATGAAAACTCCGAGCCATTATGTGGCCTCCGCCTTGCAGTATTTCATGTAGGAGAAATTTCGTCCCGTTGACCTGCTTTGTCGCCCCCTAATTGACGTAACATCTGATTTCGTCAAGGTGGGCGCGTTCCCCGTAATTAATGCTTCAGCAGCAAGACAATTCCTGCCCAAACGAACCTCAAGGCGACGAAGGCAAGAATTCCCAGCCCAACTCCCTTCTTTTGCTTCACAAACAAAAAGGAAACAACAAAAACTGCGAGCCCGATTAAGAAGCGTCGTCGCGCGTCCGGCAGTGAGAGAGCAAACGAGACCGCGACGCAATAGAGTCCGCTAAACGCCGCCACGACCCCGAAGGTTTTATCTCGTAACGAAAGTGGCTCATCGTCCCTCATTCACGCTGGAATTATCTGCCAGTTGATGGCTGGCGTAACATCGCCATTACACTCATGGACCCGGTTGTGTAATTGCCCATGGTTACGCCAGCAGTGTTTCTCCTGTTTCTAAAGTGGATTACTTCCAGTTTGCCCTTCATCCTCCAGGCTACTAACCTCAAATTCCACCCTCAGCAACCCACCCGCGCTTTGAACTCGTGAGCCCGGTCGCGCGCTACTGTCAAGTCCGTTTCCCGGTCATCTTTTAGCCGGACATTCAAAGCTCCTCCAGGAAGCGAAGCGACTTCCTTGATCCAGTCCAGGTTAACCACCGTGCTCCTGTGGATACGCAAAAATCTTTTCGGGTCGAGCTTCTTTTCTAACTCCGTAATCGCGTAGTCAACACAATAGGCCTTGCCGTCCGAGACGGCATAAGTCAACTTGTCCTCGGCATAAAAGTGCGTTATCCGCGCCAGGTCGAGGAACCAGAGCCGGTCGCCCAACCGCGACGCAATCCGGCCAGGATATTCCGGCTTGGTCTCGCGCAGCGACTCCGTCAGCTGCTTGAGCACGGCTTGGAAGTCGGGCTGTGCCGGTTGGCCAGAACCCCGCAACCTTTCAACTTTCGTAAGAGCGCGGTCCAGGGACTCCGGTTCCACTGGTTTCAAGAGGTAGTCGACCGAGTTCACGCCGAAGGCCTTCAGCGCGTATTGATCGTAGGCAGTAGTGAAAATCACGATGGGCTGGACGGGCAATCGCGCCAATACTTCGAAGCCATTCAGGCGCGGCATCTCAATGTCCAAAAAACACACGTCGGGCGGATCCGCCGTCAATGCCGCGACCGCTTTCTCCGGCTCGGTCGTGCTGCCGGACACTTCCACTCGTCCCGTCTGTTCCAGCAGTCGGCGCAGCCGGTTCAACGCCAGTGGTTCGTCATCCACCAGGTAGGCGCGCAGTTTCATACGCGTGGCACAACCATTTCCACCACAGAATAGCCGTCGCGCCGGAAAACGTTCAGGCGAGCCTTCGCTCCGAACAACGCATCGAGTCGCTCCACCACGCTGTCCAAACCATGCCCGGCGGGAATCGCTGACAAGTCGAAACCCGGCCCCGAGTCGCGAACCTCGATCCTCAAGCTGCCATTCTCCGCCGATGCCGTAACCAGAAACTCCCCGCCGCCGGTCTGCGGAGTGATTCCGTGCTTTACGGCATTCTCGACTAGAGACTGGAGCGCCATGGGCGGCACCCTGGCATCCTGTAGCTCTGCGGGCACCTCCACCGATCCGCGCAGCTTATCGCCGAAGCGCGCCCTTTCGATATCAATGTAGCTCTCCACCATTGCCAACTCCTCCCGCAATGGAATCAGCGGTTGATGGCTGGTGTCCAGCGACGCCCGCAACAACTCTGCCAGCCGGCCCACAATCTGCTCCGCCCGTGCGGGATTCACCGCGATGAGCGAACTGATCGTGTTCAAAGTGTTGAACAGGAAGTGCGGACGGATGCGCGACTCCAGCGACCGCAGCCGTGCCTCCGCCGCCAGCTTCCGCGCACGTTCTTCCGCGATCTCCTTTTCGTGAAGCCTCTCCTCCACGATCTGCACGCGCCCCCGCAACGATCCGTGGACGAATGCGCCTAAGCCAAACACCGCGGCCAGAGGTAAGGCTACGCGCAGCGTGCGGAAGTACTCCGGCCAGAAGTAATGCGGAACCGCGACGCCTATCCCCGCCAACAGAGCCTGTGCCAGCAAACAGCCGAACGCCGCAAACACGAGAATGCCCACTGCCGCTACCGGGAACGGCGGATACTTGCGGACATAGAACCTCTCCGCAAGTCCACCGAGTAGCCAAGTGCCAAGAAGCCCGGTTAGGTTTGCGTACACCAGCGCGTAGGCCAGTGTGTGCAGCAGTTCCCGGCCACTCGAGACTTGATTCCCCTCGAGCAGGATCAACACCACAAACACCACCGCAAGGTTGATCCAAAGCAAGGAGAACACCCATTTGCTTTTCGTAAAAGCCATATTGCTGCCTTTGCCCGCTGGATTCATATCCGCTACTTGGCGTTCAAGGGTTCAAGAGTACCGTTGCGGATGACGTTGATGATCTGCGTCGCGTCCTGACCGGCCAATTTCAGCTCTCCCACCACAGTCTCGTTGAGCGTGCCGTATTCAATCTGCTTCGTCGCCAGCGACACCCAAATCTGTCCCCAATAGTTACTGCGTGCTTTCAAAGTCATGCCGCCATTGTCAATCTCCAGCGGATTCAGGAATGCCTCGTACCGAATCAGAGCGCAGTCCTGACCATTTCTTTGCGAACGTCCTATCCACTCCAGTACGACCTCGCGGTTGTGAAACGTGCCTACCTCCGGCATGGTCACGTCCTCGTTGGAGACGCTGTGGTATGGCTCATTCAGCTTGAGGTGCTCGAAATAGTCCTGGCCAAAGTGCTCGATCATCCCCGCATCCCAAACAAGGTTACGCTCAAAGACCGCAGTGGGTGGGAACGCTTTAAAGAATCCAGGCTTCAAGGTATCGCCGAGATCGTTGTGATAGCGGAATCCCTCCATGAAGTCGCGTTTCTGCGGGGCCGCGAATGGCGCGGTGGCCCCGGCCGCGTCAGCCTGGGCAACGTTCTTCCAGACAACGTCTCCCCCCAGCAACCCGCGCGTGTATTCCCCAGTCAAGCGCTGACGAAGCAGCATCTCGCCCTTGGCGCTAGTCGTGTTGTAGACGACCGTGAACCGGTAAGTACGGGGGCCGTCGTCCTTCACCCTAAGTCCTTGCGGCAGGCTCCATGTCGGCGCGGATTGGTGGGACAACGATTGCACGGGCAACGATTGCCCAACCAGGGTTTGGATAAACAAAGACTGCCCAACCAGACCGCAGACGGCCCAGAAGAGAATCTCAGTTGTGAAAGGTGACGTAATTTTGATTCGCATTGGATGATGCCTCCCAATGCAGAGTCTGCCACCGGGCGAGGGGGACGGCATCTTCTTGGCGACGAAAGGCACCAATTTCCCGACCGCCGGTAGTCAGACGCGGACCAGCCGCGGCTGCGAATTCCCCTAAAACCAAAGCCGGAGCGTTCTTTGCGGCTGTGTAAGCTTCTTACAGGCCCCTATGCACTTCCGGGTTTGAACTTATTTCCTAAATCTAGGATTCGAATATATCGAGGAGGGTAGGGTACCTGGAGAGAACTTTGACTTACCGGCTTTCCATTGGAACCCAATGCTGAGGATAGGCAGGTCCCACGTACTCGGCGCGGGGCCTTATCAGGCGGTTGTCATCGAGTTGCTCGATCACATGCGCTGTCCAACCGCTTACTCGTGAAATCGCAAAAATCGGCGTGAACAGATCAACGTCAATCCCTAGCGTGTGATAGGTCGAGGCGGAATAGAAATCCACGTTCGCGTTAAGTTTCTTGTCCGTTTTCACGAATTCTTCGATGCGGTGCGACATGTCAAACCATTTGGTCTGTCCGCTGGATTTTCCCAGGTCCCGCGACATCTGCCGCAAGTGCGTCGCGCGCGGATCTTCCGTGTGATACACGCGATGACCGAATCCAGGAACTTTCTTCTTGTCGGCCAGCATCGCTTTTATGTGCTCAACGGGGTCAGCGCCCGCGCGATCAATTTCTTCCAGTATATGAAACACCGCTTCGTTGGCGCCTCCGTGCAATGGCCCCTTGAGGGCGCCAATCGCCGACGTGATGGCTGAATACATGTCCGATAGAGTCGCCGCAGTCACTCTTGCAGCAAAAGTTGACGCGTTAAGTTCGTGATCCGCGTGCAGAATCAGCGCGATATCCAATGCGCGTTCAGCCGTTGACGACGGCCGCGTCCCCGTCAACATCAACAAAAAATTCGCCGCATGCGAGAGAGACGGATCGGGTTCGATGAGGTGTCTTCCCTTCCGTATGCGATCATACGCAGCCACAATCATGGCTATCTGCGAAGTCAGCCGAATAGCAGTATTCAGATTGGTTTCGTGCTGGCTGCCTTTGTTGCCATTGTTGTCGTTAATTTCAGTTTCCTTGGGGTCATAAAAAGAAAGCGCCGAAACAGCGGTTCTCAACACGTGCATCGGCAACACATGATCAGGCGCATTATGCAACAAATCAATGATTCCAGGATCCAGTTTGCGCTCCGCCGCCAAGCGGTTGCGGAGTTGATCGAGTTCGTCTCGCGTGGGAAGTTTTCCGGTCCATAGCAGCGAGCACGTTTCCTCGAATGTCGAATTTTCAGCCAGTTCGTGGA
>PNAR01000291.1 GCA_003169715.1 Acidobacteriaceae bacterium
CTCCGCCGCCAAGTCCAATCCGCTTCGAACTCAAGACGATTCCATTTCGGCTGGAGAACGACGAGACTCCGGCGAAGAATGCTCCTGAAACCATGCCCGGAGGTGTCGCGGTTTTCGATTACAACGGTGATGGCCGTCCCGACATTTTCTTTACTAACGGCGCCAATATTGCCACACTAAAGAAAGACTCCCCGAAATACCGCAATCGTCTTTTCCGCAACGACGGCAATGGTGTCTTCACCGATGTTACCGATGCCGCAGGTTTGGCTGGGTCAGGCTACGACATGGGCGTCGCTGTGGCCGATTACGACAACGACGGCTTCCCCGATATATTTGTGGCCGGATTGCACCACAGCACGCTTTATCACAATAATGGGAATGGAACGTTCACGGATGTCACGGTAAAGTCGGGTCTGGATGCAGTCCTGAACCGTCCCGATCCGAAGTACGGGCCACTATGGGCAATCACTGCCGCGTGGGTTGACGTAAACAACGACGGACTGTTGGATCTTTTCGTTGTGAACTACATGCAGTGGGAGTATTCGCCGAATCCCCTTTGCGGGTTTAAGAACGTGGCGGACTACTGCGCCCCGAAATTCTACAAGGGCCAGGCCAATCAACTCTTCCTCAACAAGGGCGACGGTACTTTTCAAGACGTTTCGGAGAAATGGGGACTTCGCGACCACGCCGGCAAAGGCATGGGAGTCGGGGTGGCTGACTACGACCTGGATGGCCGCCCCGATCTATTTGTGACCAACGATGCCTCGTACAATTCGCTCTTCCACAACCTGGGCAACAAATTTGAAGAGGTCGCGTTCGAAACCGGCGTGGCTCTTCCGGAAGACGGCAATTTTGTCTCTGGAATGGGCCTGGATTTTCGTGATTTCAATAATGACGGCTATCCAGACATTGTGTTCGTGGCACTAAATAACCAAACTTTCCCGATGTTCCAGAATACCGGCAAGGGAGATTTTCGCGAGGTGACGACGCCGAGCGGCATGCGAGACCTGAGCCGTGACATGTCTGGGTTCGGCGCTGGATTGTATGACTTCGATAATGATGGATGGAAAGACCTATTCGTTAGCCGGGGACATGTTGAGTCAATTACGATGCCGAATCAGCCCGTGGATCAGTACAACACCGTGTTTCGTAATCTTGGTCCCAGCGGGAAGTGGGGGGCGCTCACTGCACAGGCGGGTTTAGACGCCGCCCCTCCCGCTCGACATCGCGGTTGCGCCTTCGGCGACTTCGATGGCGATGGGCGCATTGATGTAGTTGTGACCGCGCTTGGCAGGAATGCCGAGATCTGGATGAATCGCAGTCCAAATACCGGCCACTGGCTCGACATCGCTCTACGTGGCACCAAAAGCAATCGCGATGGTATCGGCGCGCGCATCAAGCTTGTGACCAAGAGCGGAGCGCAATATAACCACATGACCACGAGCGTCGGCTACGCTTCGTCCAGCGACGGCCCTGTACACTTCGGACTCGGTCCCGACACTCATGCGGACTTGATCGAGATCCATTGGCCCTCCGGGACTGTTCAAATCCTAAAAGACGTGGAAGCTGATCGCGTCCTGAAGGTTACCGAACCCCCGCGCTGACGGTCAAAGCCCCGGCAACCTAACGCGTTCCTAGGCCTTGTGCCTGTTGTTGAGCGGTAAGCTTCTCCACGAGCTGGCGTTCCCTGGCGCCGTCCGCCGGACGGTGCAGCTTGTAGTAGAGCGATGCTAATTCGACGTGCGGCTCCAGCCAGTTTGGATCTTCTTGAACTACTTTCTCCAGGCCCTGAACAGCGGCATCGTATTCCCCCGAAGTGCTCTTGAGCATTGCGACTTCGTATCCCGCCATAGAGGACGAAGGATTAAGCTGCAACGCCCGCTCAAGATAAGTCTTAGCTTCGTCCAGATCGCGCCGCTTTTCGAGGATGGCCCCCAGGTAAAGATTGGCTGTGAAATCGTCGCGGTTCATTTTCAGGGCTTCCCGGAAGGCCGCTTCCGCGTCCTTCACATTTCCAGTCTTGTCGCGTGCTGTACCAGCAAGGCTATATAGGCCGGGGAGTTTTGGATTAAGAGTAAGCGCCGCATCGAGATCGCTGCGAGCCTGCTCATATTCATTGAGGTCCAACAGTGTTGAACCAGCGAGCATATAAGCGTCCGCGCTATGGCCTGATTTCGCCACTGTTTCAATCTTCAAAACACCCTCGCGCCTTTGGCCCGCCTTAATCAGGGCGGAACCCAGGACGTACTCAAAATCAAGATTCTCGGCATTCTTGTCTTCCAGCGGCTCCAGCATCGTCACCGCGGCGGCATATTTCCCGAGGCGCACATCCGTGTCCCCTAATAAGATCGCGACTCGAACGNNGCGGAATGCACAGGTTCAAACTGCTGGCGTGCGTTCTCGAAGTCACCCTTCTTGTAATAGGCGAGCCCAAGATTTAAGAGAATTGGAATTTTCTCCGCTGGCGCCGATGCAAGCGCGGATCGGTACTCTGCAATCGCGGCGTCGAATTGTCCTACATGAACCAGGGCGGCCCCAAGGTTTACCTGCGCTTCGATCATATGTGGCCGCAATTCGAGGAACTGGCGGTACTCGTGAATGGCCGTCTGAAAATCGCCCCGTTGTTGCGCCTCGATAGCGCTATTGAGAAGCTGATCAGGGTTCGCCTGCTGAGCCGCAGCCAATGCAGAGAGTAAGGCGAATATGAGCAGAACACCGCGCATGGTTTCTCTAGGATAACGCAGGTTTTGAACCGGCACCTGCACATCTAACAGCGTAGCATCTACTTTTCGGAGCGCACTTAGATGGTAGATAATAGAGTTATTCATTGGAGGTGTATTGTGCGGTTTAAGTCGGTGAGCTTTACCATCCTCTTTTCCTTTTTGAGTCTAGGCGCTATAGCGTGGGGCCAAGCTACGAGAACTTCAACGCCGGCGCCTCCGGATACACTTACGCGCCCTGGCTCCATTCAGGATAGCGGCCTATACGACTATTGGACTGAAATGTCCACGCAGGGCCGAGCGGGGGGAGTTTTACTTGGGAAACTGGCAATGCAGGGCGAACCGCTTCCGTGGGAACCCATCCCGATCTCTGTAGTCTGCGGCGGAACTATTCTGGACACCGCGCAAAGCGACCCCAAGGGCCGCTTTGTAATTACATCCTCAAAGGTTCCCGGCGCTCTTAGCTTGCAAGGAGACGCCGAACGTCAGATGGAAACTCACTACCAGGGGTGCACAGTGCAGGCGATGCTGGCTGGTTTTCACTCGAATGCCATAACCATCACGCAACGCAATTTCATCAACCAGCCTGACTTGGGAACTCTCACCCTGTCCAGGCAAGGCAGCGGCAACGGAACCGCCGTCAGCAACACAACCAAATCTGCCCCTGCAAATGCCATGAAGTCATTTGACAAGGCGCGCGCGGAGTGGCTGGAGCAGAAGCCCGACCGTGCGCAACAAGACCTGAAGAAAGCGGTGCAGGACTATCCTCAGTTCGCCGAGGCTTGGTACCAGTTGGGAAACTTGCAGGAAGCGTCCGATCGCTCAGAAGCTCGAAACTCTTATTCCAAAGCGTCAGCCGCTGACCCGCAATTCGTGCTCCCGTACGAACGGCTTGCGGCGCTTTCCGCACAGGATGGCAAATGGAAGGATGTGGTAGACAATAGCGGTCATGCCCTTCAACTCAATCCCGCAGGGACGCCGCAAATCTGGTACTACGACGCCATGGGAAACTTCCAACTGGGAAAAGTGGATGCGGCTGAAAACAGCGCCAATAAGTCTCTA
>PNAR01000019.1 GCA_003169715.1 Acidobacteriaceae bacterium
TCGTCTGCCTTGAATCAGGTTAATAATGAGCACAACGACGGCAATCACGAGCAAAAGATGGATCAGACCGCCGCCGACGTGGCCGATAAAACCCAGAAGCCAGAGCACCACTAGGATGACAATTATAGTCCAGAGCATAGATGTTTGTTTCGGTTGCGTTAAACTTTTGTCGGCCTATTTATCCACCGTTTTTATTCACTTTGCAAGATTTTTCAGCGCGTGAGCGTAAGTAAGATAGCGCCGATGATCTAGCCCGGAACCCCCTGCTGCCCGAGACCATTGGAACCGTGTTGCAGTGTAGCCGGGTCGCAGGGTTGCATCCTCGCCCCGTATCCAAACGCACTGGCATCACCGGCTGAGTGTTACAGGGAATCAGGGTTGCGGTGCGACTATGGGAACGTGCGAAGAGGATTACGGACGTGGCCAAAAACAACTCTTTTGCGACGAACAACAAGAGGCATGGCCCGGATTCAATCGTCCCAACGCGACCGTTTCCATCCTTTAACGACAAGTGTTTGCGTGACGATCCGATTGCGTTCAGTGTATTTATCGCCGACAACCCTCTCCTCAAGCCGAAGCGCCGCGGCCATCTGTTCTAAACGATCCTTCAGAACGTCTGTTTCAGTCTCGGCTCTATCAGAGGCTACACTTCGTAATAGCGAATCAACATCTTTCCTCGACGGCAGCGACTCGCTCATCTCTTCGATCATCTTCATCGCCACATCCTCTTTGTTAAGATCTACGAGAGTGGCCACGACAGTCTTATGGGCATCCGGCGAATGCGGCCACCTCTCCATTCCAATCGATAGCAATCGATCAAACGCTTTTGTGTCGGTCTCCGCGTCAAGCCCTATTTGCCAACCCTCAGAGTCTTCCGGAAAAATCTCAAATCGAGCAAGCAACGCGTGCGAAAACCTCTCTGACAACACACCACCACGTGTCCTCGGTCGCTCGTGTGACGACTTTCTCATAAATTCCTTGTTCTCCGCGTCTCTTTCTGCCTGCGTGATCGATCTCCCTAGGATCTCCTTCTGTAGTTCCTCGATCACCGCTGTGTGAGCATTCCAGGACTTAGCCTTTTCGCTGCGTTCCATCCACGCCCGACCCTTTTCGAAATGTCCAACGCAGAGTTCAGGACATCCAACCTGCCAAGCGTAATCTCCACGCCAGAAATGCTTTTCCAGTTCTTTTCTAGCCGCCGGGTTAAGTCTGACCGCGAAGTTGAGATTCTCGCCGCCGCGAGCTCTGAACGACGTAATGCCTATCAGATCACCCTTGGCATCGAAAAGGGGTCCACCGCTCGAACCGGGCGACACCGGTGCGGTGAATTGAACTAGTTCCGCTCCGTTGGCGACCCGGACTGCGCTAACGATACCGTCACTTATTGTCCATCCAAGACCATGAGGTGTTCCTATGGTAAAAACTCGACTTCCAGTTTCAACGGCGGACGCTGCTTGGGGTGCATCGCCAACATCGATCTGGCCCGTGCGCAACAATGCAATGTCCGACGGTTCATCAAAATAGCATACACTCCCTTCTAGTTTTGCTCCCGACTTCGTATTAACAACAATCAGTCTCGCGCGGCG
This sequence comes from Acidobacteriaceae bacterium, assembly GCA_003169715.1. Taxonomy (GTDB): domain Bacteria; phylum Acidobacteriota; class Terriglobia; order Terriglobales; family Acidobacteriaceae; genus PALSA-188. The sequence goes on from PNAR01000019.1 coordinate 1,587, forward strand.
AATGATGTGATAGTTCGTCAGAACGAAAGAGCCGATTTCTTTTTGGGTCTTAATGATAATTCCACTTCCCTGTTCTAATGGAAGGAGGCACTCATCGAGCGTTGTTATCGTGACAACAGAATTCGCGTATCTCGCATAGATTTCTTGCGCCGTCTCGGCAGCTAGGCAGCTACCGCCGATAGCGAACCAAACAGTCAACGCCTTTGGAATCCATCCCCTGATCGCGCCATTGTGCTGCAAACGAGGGGGCACCGTCAAGCGTCGTGACCTTCCTTTGCCGAAGGCTCTCGGAATCGGAAGGGGGAATCCCCATCCCCCCCACGAGGGTGCCTACGGATGCCCGTTGGAGTCCATACAGGACGACAATCAAAACTTTCGCATTTTTTCGCTTCTTGACGTGAAGCATTTCGGCGCGCTGAAATCCGAAGTTGCTTCAACGGAGACTTTATTGGGAAACGAACGGTCCGCGGCTGGCGTGATTGTTCGCCCCTAGACAGGGGGTTTGGGGGCGAAGCAATTCTGCCCGCATCTAACGGTTCGGTGGGTGACGAACCCGCTCAGGTTCCTTGCTCGCCAGCGCAGCAAGGTAACTTCCGCATGCTTCGCACATTGCTCTTGGAGCTCGAGATCGGGTTTCTTTGGCTTCGACTGAGCTACCGGGCTCGGGGCTTCAGACACTTTGTCACAGCCCACGACCAGCAAAATGACGAAAAGATATTTAAGTCGCATTGCGTTGCAGCCCTAACACCTATTTCCCACCTGAGGGCCGTTTCGTAAAGGCATTCTCTAGAACTGACCGCAGATACTTTGCTGCATCACCATCGGGGAAAAATCCCACTATGTCATAGGCCAGGGGTTGCATGAGTTCACAAAAATGGTCAGCAATTTGGCTTTCAAGAAACGGCCACCCACGACCTGTCGCCTTAACCGTTGCGTTTAGTAGCTTTTTTTCCAAAAGATATTTCTCAACCACAGCGTAGTTGCCTGAAAAATCTGGTTCGTAGTGATCGGTCGCTTTGTCAAAATAGACCCGGAATTCAATCAGACGGCCGTGAGCCAAGCCGTTGCGAAAATCAAAGAGAACCTTGAGCGATTGCCACCGTCCGTCATTCAGCATCAGTTCGCTCAATGTTTTGCCCGTTACGATTTTAAACAGCTTCGTATTCTTGAAAAACGTATATTCTCGGTGAACTCGGTCATGGTATTCAGCAACGAGCCGGGCGTCGGCAGTATTCACGTCCTCAGGATAAGGCATTGCGCTCGTCAGCGCCGAAGCCAGCAGACCATCAAAGAACATTCCACATTGAACGATCAGCGTCGCGTTGATCCCGTGTAGAAGTGTAGGTTTGAGATAGGCGCACCCGTTTCGTTGCTCGCGCAGCCAGCAATTCGCCGCTGGCATTCCTGTCCAGACGAGCGTCTGACCTCTACTAATTGGTGCCTGAAAGTCGGTCATGACCGAGCAGTCTTACTCCTGCTTGTCTGCTGGCTGGTATCCATAAGAATGCAACTGATCAAAATCATCCCTGTAGAAATAAACATCTAAGATTTCGGGCTTAGACCCAACCAAGAATATTCCCTTAACGCGAGTTGGGTATAGCACGGTTCCTTTGCGAGTGTGGCTGTCTTTGTCGTTAACGACCCCAGGCCACCTGTCTAAGACTTGTGGTGCGACGGTGCCATCGCGCAAGAGCGAGACTCTTATCTGGTCATCAGAGGGCCCTGACCAAAAGGGCACGGTAACCAGGTAGGAGTGCCTGTCCCAACCGTGATGAATGCCCATGAAGATTATGAACCCGATGGCTATCGTTATACCAGCGCCCAAATTGATTAGGCTCACGCTCGGCTTAGGTGATGTCACTGTTTCAAATGAACTAATACCTGTTGGCAGTTCGGAATATGCAAGCGGACTTCGAGCATGTGATCTGTAGCTTACGGAAGCCCGTCCCCCAGCACATAGGTGCGAGGTTCGTAGTTCTTGCCTTTACAAAAATGTCCTAGCATATCCGATGAAGCTTGGTGCAAACGCTCGATTTGAAAGTCGCAGAGGTCTTCGATCTCTTTGAAATATGCAACATTCGGAGGGTTTCCGCGTTTCACTTTCCATTCCGTTGAACCGTCTTGTCCCACTATGACATGAATCTTCGACAATTCGTCACGGTCTGCGAGAGCTAAGACCTCATGCTCCCGCAGTCGGTCCTTGTGCGCGAAGAGGGTATCGCGCGCGAGCATCAAGTGCTCGTGAAGTTTCCCTTTAGCGGGGTCAACTGTGAATACACGAAACGTTGTGCCTACGTTTGAAAGGCCGTCATTCTTGACGAAAGATCGGCAGTAACTAACGACGATGCCCGTGGCCAGCGCATACAACAGCTCCTGCGACATAGTTGGACCGTTCCAAGCGCGAATTAGTCCACAGCCAGCTTTGGATTCGCGAATGTGAACCTCTGCCCAATACAGCGCGCGAAGCTTTTCAAGCGGCTTGAAGTCGTCCGTGCCGCCGGCCGCCGCGCTAGTCTTCAGTTCTGACTGCTGCGTTTCGTGCGAAGTATATTGCTGGACGACATCTGGGGTTTTCATGGGTGAGATCGTCGTCGGAGATACACCGTCGAATCAAGCCAAAAGACCGTTGACGTTCCACGGACAGATCCCTGATCGCTGCCGCTTCGGTTCGCCTAGCAACGATTGGAGAGATGCGCGTTCGCCCGAACGCAAGTGAATCACGGCTGCGAGGCCAGCTTTACGCTCGACGGCCCACAGTCTGGTGGAGAGTATATCTCGGTAACGCGTTTCTGCGTGAATCCGTATGTCCGTCGAGATCAAAAAGGAGATTCAACTGGAGATCGCTCATGTCTTGTTCATGGACATCGTTGGCTACTCGAAGCTACTGATTAACGAGCAGCGCGCATTACTCGATGCGCTTAATCAAATCGTCCGCAGCACGGACGAATTTCGGAGTGCTGAAGCAGCCGGGCGATTGATCAAGATTCCGACCGGCGACGGAATGGCGCTGGTTTTCTACAACAGTCCTGAGGCGCCGGTGGAATGTGCACTGGACATCAGCCGCGCGTTGAAAACACATCTCAATCTGCCACTGCGAATGGGTGTGCACAGCGGCCCGGTCAGCGGTGTCATTGATGTCAACGAACGTGCGAACGTTGCCGGCGCCGGCATCAACATGGCGCAACGGGTGATGGACTGCGGAGATGCCGGACACATTCTGCTTTCGAAACGTGTCGCCGAGGATTTGGAGCAATACGGACATTGGCAGCCTCACCTGCACGACCTTGGCGAATGCGAGGTGAAGCACGACGTGCGCGTTCACATCGTGAATCTCTACACCGAGGAACTCGGCAACCCGGACGTGCCGGAGAAATTCAAACAACTGCGCGGCAAAAGGAAAATGAGTGCGGCAATCTCGGGATCGCCCGTAAGATCGACAAGCTGGCGGTGGGCGCGGAGCGCTGCTGTAGTCCTGATCGCAAGCGCGTTCGCTGGTGCTCTTGTAATGGTTTGGCATCGGCCCTCGCTCAAATCACCCCGCGCCTCTTCGGTTGCGCCGCCTACGTCTGCCATCCCCGAGAAAAGCATCGCGGTTCTTCCGTTTGAAAATCTGAGCGAAGAGAAAGCCAATGCGTATTTTGCCACTGGCATTCAGGACGAAATCCTGACTCGGCTCGCGAAAATCCGCGCGCTAAAGGTCATCTCGCGCACTTCGACACAACAATATGCCGTGCGCCCCGGGAGTTTATCCGAGATCGCGCGTCAGCTTGGTGTCGCGAATATCCTTGAAGGCAGCGTCCAAAAAGCTGCCGACAAGGTGCACATCAACGCGCAGCTTATTCGCGCAGCGACGGACGAACATCTTTGGGCCGAAAGCTACGATCGCAAGCTGGAGAACATCTTCGAGGTAGAAGTTGAAGTCGCATCCGCCGTGGCCGAAGCGTTAAAAGCGAAGCTCACCGGCGCCGAACAACAGACGCTTGAGCAAAAGCCGACAAACAACCCGGAAGCCTACGCTGCTTATCTGCGTGCAATCGCCCTTTACCGTAACGTCGATTTTTTTGTCAGTGTAGAATCAGTCAAGCCGTTGGAAGAAGCGGTCCGTCTTGATCCAAATTTCGCGGTGGCGTGGGCATTGCTGGCGCGCGTTAATTTCGATTTATATTACGGCATTGATTCGACGCCACACGGGCGCGCCGCTGTGGAGAGATCACTCGACACGGCTTTGAAGCTCAACCCCGATCTAGCGGAGGTGCAACTGGCACAGGCTTTTTATCAATACCAGATTTTACACGATAACGACGGCGCTCGACGCAGTTTTGAACGGTTGCGCGCGAAACTACCGAACAGCGCCGATATTCCCGAAGCACTTGGAGAGATCGCTCAGAATCAGGGACGTTGGGAGGAAAGTCGCGCCTTCACCGACGAGGCCATTTCCCTGAATCCACGCGATCGTTCGCTGCGCCTCCGAGCTGCGTGGGTGCGTCAAGCAACCCGGGATTTTCCTGCCGCGCTGCGATCCTACGATGAGGCGCTGAATATCTGGCCGGATGACGTAAATATGATTGCCGGAAAGGCGCGAGTCTATCAAGCCTTAGGTGAGCTCGATCAGGCGGACGCTTTGTTAAAGAGGCTTCATCCGACAGTCGGGAGCAATGCCGGCAGCCTCTACGCGATCATGCGTCAAGCCGTGCTGCGACGGCAATATAGCGGCGCGATTATTCTTGTGCAAACTCTGCTGGATCAAGCGGGTTCAATACCAACGCTCAATCAGCAAAAAACGCTTACCCTTACCTGGTATCGTTGGGATCTGGCGGATCTCCAGCGATTATCGGGAGATGCGGCGAAAGCGAACATCAGCTATACCCAAGTTCGCGACGAATATGAGCAAAGGCTGAAAGAGCAACCTGACGACGCCGGTTGGATCTTGTTGAACCTCGCTTATGTGTATGCGAGCCTTGGCGATCGCGAACGCGCGCTAACATTTGCCGACCGCGCTGTCGATCGGCTGTCGTCTTTGAAGGATGCCGGGCTGGCCCGGTGGAATGAATTCATCCGCGCATACATTGCAACACGCTTCGGGGACAAAGACCTCGCGATTCCCGCTTTGGAACGTCTGCTGAAAATGCCCGGCGGCGACCTTACACCGGCTTTGTTGCGGCTCGATCCAGAGTATGATTCACTGCGCGGCGATCCGCGGTTCAAAAAACTGGTCTCCGAATCTAAACCGAAGTGATCCTGGCCCGAAAGCCAGGAACCCAGAACTGCCTGAGACGCGGAACCGTTTTGAGGTGTAGTCGGATCACCCAAAGGAACTCAATCCCTGCTGCAAGCTTACCGGGAAGCAGGGTTGCAGTGCACGCGATTACGCGGGCGTTCGTTTACATCGCAATCAAAGGCATCCCTCTCGCGGCCGGCTCGCTTATATAAGCATGGTGTCGTGCGGAAACTTTTACAGATCGCCCTCAAATATCCCAGCCGAAACACCACTCGCATCCCGACAAGGCAGCAGACTGCCGGTGACCTTTCGGTTTACCGGCCCAATTAGCCGCTCCGACAGTCGACGGCCCGACATGAAACAGTTTTCGCGCGATGCTGCGTCGCGTGTTTATTGCTTGGCTGAGGCGCCTTCTGCGATGCATTGCCATTGGCCGTTGCGCTCCATCCATGTATCGGCCCAGCCGTATGATCGGCTAAATTCTTTTCCATCTTTATCTTTGCCTTTTTCCGTCGAAGTGCCGCACACCGTTGCGACGTTGGAACCATAGAGATGCACGTCCATGCTGTCGTTTTTCGTATAGGTGTAGGTATCGGTATCGCTCCGCATATGCTCAAGCGTCTCGGCCTTATTCCGGATTTTGCCCTTCGAATCTACTCCGAAGTAGTCGGCTGAAAGCAATCCGTCCACGACACTGGCGCCGTGATCTTTTTGTAACTGAGCCGCGGCCCAGGAATCTTCCATTGCTTTGAGTTTCGTTTCGACCCCGCTGGCCGCTTGCGCGCGCACGAAGGGCGCAGCGCAAAGACTGAGCGCGGCGATAGCCAGGATACGTGAGGTAATTGATTTCATGATGACTTCTCTTTCTTGGTTTTAGGTGAAAGGAAGTTCGTCCGGAAGCCCAAGGCACCCTGTCAGGACGAACCACATCGAAGCAAGCGCGCTTCGACACGCGTGTTATCACGAAGCATCTTTCAGCCATTGCTTCGGAGTCAATGATTATAAAGCGACCGAGTTCACAGCCGCCTCCGAAGCCGCGCTGCCCCGCAATCCAAGACATAAACCACTACGCCCGAGACTATTGGAACCGGTGTTGCAGGGTAGTTGGGTCGCAGGGTTGCACCGAATCCGGCTGCGGGGTTACAGGGAAGCAGTGTTGCCGGTTGCAAAGACATTGGCCATTCAAATAATCAACTGCTTTTCCGAAGACACGATTCGATATGGTCTTTGAAAATTCGCCGGAGCAAACCTAGCCGGAACCGGTTTTCCGCATACTTCGCTCGGGTTTCAAAGTTTGACGGTAAGCGACTGCAACTCTTTTTTGGCCGTTTGTCTGTTTTCCCAACCATCAGCTCTCCGGGGTGTTAACTACGCCGACAGCACTCGGCACACGTGTTGCATTTCTTGGCACACGATGCTCAAATGTCTAAGAAATTAACCGGACATGAAGATCAAAACGGACACCGATACCTCATTTAAATTTACCGTCCTTCTTGTCGACGATCACGATGCCTATCGCAAACAGCTGGCCGAATACTTACGCGGCGACGGCTTCCAGGTCATCGAAGCTAATTTAACTTCGACAGCGTGTGCCATGATAAGGGAAGGCAGGGTTTCATTGGTCCTCCTGGATTGGGACCTTCAGAATCACCACTTTAGCCCCGGAGAGCCGTCGACCGGCTTGGAGATTCTTCGAACCTGCTACGAGGTCACTCCGCTTTTGCCGGTCATAGCGATGAGTGAATCAGAGCTTTACGATGCTCGTGACGACTCGCTGTTGGCCGGTGCAGACTGCTTTCTAAAAAAGCCATTTGCACGGCTATCGCTGAGTGTGCTGTTGCACCGTTGGAACGCCAGGCTGAAAGC
>PNAR01000067.1 GCA_003169715.1 Acidobacteriaceae bacterium
CCTGAGCGAAGTCGAAGGATCTCACCGCCCATGATCGGGACGCTCTTGTCCCGGATTTGGCGGGAAGTCGATTTCTGTGTAGCTTCCAGGCACAGCCGCATTGACCGCCTCCACGATCCGCTGAACATGTGGACGAAGGCTTGGCCATTGTTGGAGCCCTAGAACCACCACTGCGATTTTGCGGTTTGCAAGGTTCTGCTGATAGCGCATATTCTTGTCTGTCGTCAGCAACAATTCGAATCCTGCTTCTTCTGCGGCAGTGAGCAGTTCGCCATTCTTGAGCTTGTCCCAACCTTGTTGCGCGGCGGTGCGCACGTCATGTCCAACTAAATAAGGGTGAATCGGAACGGGCGTTGCTTGGTCAAATAGGATGAGCATCCTAAGCGAACCTATGGAGCATAGGCGGGCGCTTCGTCCAGGCTGCGGGCGGCAAATTCGATAACGGCTTTGACTTGTTCGCGATCAAGGCCGTCATACCACTCCATAATGTTATCAACATTAGCTCCGGCTTCGAGATTCTCGAAGATGGCGGATACGGGCATGCGGGTGCCTTTCAGAACCCAGGCACCGCTCACCTTGCCGGGGACGCTCTCCACCGCGGAACATTGTGACCAATCGAGACTCGCCATATCCAAGACCTGTTTAAGCATAGTTGCACTTGGCTCCAAGAATCAATAGGGACCGTCAACGGCAGCGGATAGGAGTGTCCGCTCTACATAACCTAACCTTCTACGGCTGCAGGATGCGATGAGCCGACACCGGGGCCACGACACGCGCGCTTTTCGGGTGACGGGGTGGGACATCGAGGTGCCAAAACCGGGGCGTCGATATGAACTTGAGGCGCCTTCGCGGCGTCTGAGCCGCGAGCCGAAATCCTGAGCGCAGCCGAAGGATCTCTCTTGGCTCCGATCAGCCTGTTATCCCCGGCGTACCTTTTATCCGTTGAGCGATGGCCCTTCCATGCAGAACCCCGGATCGATAACCCTACTTTCGTATCTGCTCGACTTAGAGGTACCCTCCTCCCCCCAGGTCGATATATTGGACTCCAGATTTAGCGCGAAAATTTTTTCAGATCTATGACTAAAGTGCTTATACCTACAATCTTGATAACATGGAAGTTACAGTCAGCGCTCGAACTTCCGGCAAAATGTTCGATATGTACTTGTTGCAGGGTTCACAAACGGAAGTCAAAACGCAGAAGTGCATTCTTCGATTTGGAACTGTTTGAGGCGCCTGTGCGCTTACAATCGTTGGCTAGTTTGTGCGCCCTATCATTCTCTTTGCCAGTTCGAAATCCGCCTGTAAACGGGCAGCTTTGTCAGGGCTTATGCTAGCAACTTGCGCGATGCTGCTTCCTAGCTGTATTAAGTATCTGTTCAACGAATTAGGAGGGACCTGATTCGTTCTCACTTTGTGGATTCCAGAACGGAGTTGTGACACACGCTCGGGCACTACGCTTGGAAATCTCTCCGCTAAGACGCCGTTTAGAAGTTTTCGTGTGCCCGGACCCATCACGTTAATTTTCTTTCGAGACAGGGTTAACCCGGCGTTTTTCAATGTGCCGATAACGACCGGGAGTATATCCCGTGCATTGGGACCGGAGAACGCTAAGTCATCAACCCAGGTTGAGTAACAAACTCCGGCCTTTTGGCACGCCTCCCGAATGGGATGATCAATTGAGAAAAGAGCCAGGTTGGCGAGCATGGTACTTGTACTCGACCCTTGAGGCAGGTAGTGATTACGCGTGGTCAACCGCGTCAGTATTACGCCAATACGGGGTGAGCACCCAAGTAGGCGAGTCCAAATGCAGTAGATTTTTCGATTGTCAATACTCGGAAAAAAGTCCTTGATGTCGAGCGTGATAATCGTCGGTGCACCAGCATGCAGCATCACGTTATCGAGAAGAGTCCGTCCCTTTATTCCGCCGCAAAGGTAGAAGGGTAAATTTAATGAGCTGAGCAGCGTTCGTTGTATCTGACGCTGTATTCCACGTAATGGTTCTAAAGGGTTGTCGATCAGACGGTCCTTTTTGTTTTTAAACTTTTTCTGGAATGGTCTTATACGTTCGGGCTTCGGAAAAGGTAAGTAGCAGCTGTCCGCGATTTGAGCGACCGCTCTAAGCTTGGGGCGTGCAATCCCAAGAGCGAATTCGAGTTTCCTGAAGGAAGAAATGTCAAGCCGTTCTTTTTTTTCTTGAACCTCTTCGAGTTTTCTGTTTTGAGGCATTCGTAAGTAATACTCTAGCCAGTGATTCCACTGCTCTCTGAAGCTCTTCGGGATGAGAGGTGCTCAAGTCGTCGGGTCCCGCGGCAAGTAGCGCAAATAAATGCTGGGGAATTTTGAAGGCGCGTGTAATCTGCTCAAGAGTGCTCAAGCTCGGCTTTCTCTTCCCGCTCTCAATCATCGAGATGAGACTTGGATCAACACCTGCAATGTCCGCGAGTTCGCGCTGCTCCAGACCCGCTACCGCCCGAAGTATCTTGGTTGCCTTGCCATAATCCATGTGAACTTCGACTGCAAAAAATTGGAATTGGGTCTTCCTGAACGTCCCCTATCTACTTAGCTGTAATAGGGCTATTTTCCGAACGCACGTAGTAAATTCTCGGTAACTCTCCGGACGCAGCTGAAAACTTCTGCCTTGCCCGGATGAGATTTCCCCCGCAACTTTCGGAGCTCACGTACAGCTTCGTCGATACACTTCGTCTGTTCTGGTTTCGTGTCGTTTCTACCCTGCAATGCTCGAAGTTGAGCAATGCAGGCATTGACGTCCTTAACCTGTTTCATCGTCTACTCCTTCCCGGCGCAGTTGCGCCGTGTCCGAAGCGAAAACTCCCGAGAAGGACGACTACGAAACCAAAGACCCATTCACCACTGTGTCCTACACGTACAGTCCCCTATACAACGAGCGGACGATAGAAAACGTCCACCCTGCGTAACTATGTTTTGTCACGCCATCAGGGTCCCATCTCTACGAGTGACCGTGAGATGGGACGAGGCCAAAACCGGCCCTAGGAGAACCGCTTGCGACGAGTAAACGAATTGTCAAAGACCATCTAAACCGTCGTATCGGCGGCCCATTTAGAAATTAAAGCAGCGGTCAGCAAATGTCAAGTAAAATGACTCACGGTCAAGCTGAATATCGAGAATTCCAAGATTCAGTTTACAATCGCACAGGATTGTGGTGGATCTTCCGGCTTTGGTCGGCTCATGAGGTGTGCGGCATGCCGCAAGAAGAGGATTTCAAGACGATCAGCACGATTGGCACATGGGAGCAACTCGTCGAGATCGAAAATAGATACACGAACCCGTCCGAAGAATGGGTCTTTAGGGGCGACTCGTGTGAGCGGCCCTTACATTCGACTTTGGAAAGGCTGAGGAAGTCACAGGTCGACGGTTCTAGCAATATCAGGAAGCTAGAGCGCGAGCTCTTCGGTGATTTCAGAAGGTCATTTCGGATTCACGCCTCTACTCAGGAAACACAGGCAAAGGAGGATGATGTACTGTATTGGCTTTCGCTGATGAGACACCTTGGGACGCCGACCCGGTTCTTAGATTTTACTTATTCATTATTCATCGCCGCTTTTTTCGCACTTGAAAAGCAAAAGCAGTCACACGCCGCCGTGATTTGGCTGGTGAGCAAGACGTGGCTAACCAAGCATAACGTTAAAGCCATGTTTGAAACGAGGTCCGAGATTAACGGAGAGCTTAGCGGCGAAGCTCTTTGTAAATCTTGGGGTCACCGAGAACCGGCGGCGTTTGACGCAATCATTTGGAACGCAAGTAGTCCCTTTAAAGGGGTCTTCCCGGTGAATCCCTTGGCGTATCACCAGAGATTGCACCTCCAGCAGGGGCTTTTCTTGTGCCCTGTGAATGTGGAGAAATCCTTCTCGGACAATCTCAGGGCCTACGACGGGCATTCGGACAAAGTTTTGAAATTACTCATCCGCCCGGACCGCAGGAACCAAATTCTGCTAAAACTTCACCGTGCCGGCACAAATCGTGAGCTTCTTTTTCCCGGATTGGACGGTTTCGCTCAGGGGTTGGAGTCCAAAACCCCAGCAATTCATTCCAATCTCGAGGAACTCAGTGCGAACGGCGCTCGAGTAAAAGCGGATGATACTGGGGAATTTCTCTGGTCTGAATACTACAAAAACTACTGCCTTTAAAGGAAAAGGCCAACCATGTTTCCATGATTGGCCTTTATTTAATGCCGGCAACGACCGGATTTTATCCTGAGAGAAGTCGAAGGACTCCCACACACTTTCGCGTGCAGTACAATCGGCCCTGCGGGTTCTGATCGGAACGATGCGACTACCGCTTCCGCCATTTGTCTAAGTCGATACTGCCTCGTCTCGGCTTGCCTGGCGCATAGATCGTGAAGAGCGTCTTGATGCATTCCCCTTCACCGCAAATAGTGAAGGAGTCGAAAAACTTGTGCCAGCCTTGGGGCGCTTCGTCCGGGTCTGGAGCCTCAGGTTGAGTCTCGAGCCATGCGCTCCATTCCATCGCCATTGGTGCAAGGAACTGCCGCTTTTTTCGACGCGCTCTCGCAAATGTTCACGGTAGGCTCGACAACGGGGGTCTCTAGGCGGCGTGATCTTGACGGCCGCCATACTCTAGCCGATGGCGTCGACAATTTGCGCAGAAATACGCTTTGACTCTTCCGAGCCAGGCTGAGTCTTTTCGAGGCGCGCGTAAAGCTCCCGCAAAGCCTTCTTCGGGGAAGCCGGAGATTTCCTGCCGCGGGCGGAAATCATCGCGCCCCTGCGACGGCTCTGAGTCTGTTTCGCGGTTGCCATGTTTCGATCCTAGCAAAAGCGCCGGGGAATGGAAAGATTACTGGACTCTCAAAGGAAAAGGCCACGCTCATTTCTGAAC
>PNAR01000409.1:0-4006 GCA_003169715.1 Acidobacteriaceae bacterium
GCGCGCTCCACCCGCAAAATTTCCTCGAGATATTCGCGGGTAAGCGGTTCGATGTATGTGCGGTCGGCGACCTCAGGATCGGTCATGATAGTGGCGGGATTGGAATTGGCCAGCACCACTTCGTATCCCTCAGATTTGAGCGCCTTGCAGGCCTGGGTGCCAGAGTAGTCGAACTCCGCCGACTGGCCAATGATGATGGGCCCGGATCCGATGATCAGGATTTTTGAGATGTCAGTACGTTTTGGCATTATTTGGTAGTTCCAACTTCGTTGTATTTATAGCCGGACTTGGAATGGCCAGGATGACCTCAATGTCTCCTGTCCCCTCCTTTGTAATTTCAAACGGAATGATCTGATCCTTGAAATAGAGCGCATAAAAGTAGCCGATATAAAGCCCTGGCGGCAACTCTGCTGAGAACCGCCCGTCCGGGCCCGTCTTCAGTTGCGCGACGTGTTCCTTTCCCGCGGATCCCTTCTTAACGATGTCGATCGAGGCTTCGGGAATCACAGCACCGGACGGGTCTGTAACCGTTCCACGAAACGCGGACACTCGCTTCTGGATAGGTATCTGTTCATCGGCCGGCGTCCATTGAGAGTGGGAGAGCGGCGGAAGAGAAGGCCCAGGCGGAGCAACAAGATGCATCGTGAAATTGGTGGTCCGCGCCTTTTTGCCGGGGACAACACTTATTAGAAATTGTGCAAACTGGTTGTCCGGGCCACTTGCGGCCACACAATACTCTCCTGGCGAAAGTTCCGCGGTTTTGATCCTTCCCTTCTCATCAGTCATAAAACTAGAGCGCAGGGTAAGGGTAGGGTCCTGCGACAACGGTGAATCGAGTTTGTAGGAGTAAAAGTCAATCTTCGTACCCTTCAATGGACTCGCGTGCGCTGTGATTCGGACGAAGGGGGAGGATTTCTGCGCCTGCATATCACTCGGACACACTGGTATTACAATTGCGGAATTTACATTTACAGCGTAAGCCGTCGACGCAATCAATAGAGCTGCAATGAATCCAATCTTCATCATCTCCGCATCTCCGCCAAGTGGCCAATGACGATGGGGCCGGAGCCGAGGATGAGAATTTTTGAGATGTCTGTGCGTTTGCGCATTTAATTCATTCGGGACACGGAGCTGCCTATTAGCATCGGCCTATCGTTAGCGAAATTCGAAGATTTTTCGGCTCGAATTTCTTCCCTACCTCGAAGGCTTCTGTTTTAGGATTGAAGCCAGACGATTGAAAGAACGCCACATACGTGCCATCGGGCAGAAGCGTGGAAAAATGCCCGCTCGCATCCACCTCGATCTGGGTGGCATGGGTCTCGTCCTTCGATCCTTTGAGCAAGATCTGAATCTTCGTACCTGGCACCGCGGCGCCTGAGGGATCCTGCACGATCCCCATGAACCCCTGCACGTGATCCAGAACAGGCATTCTCTCCGCTTTTACGAGTTCTTGCATAGTGGGACTGGGAGGCAATTCGATTGAGAATGAGCTACGTGTGTATTCGCTCTTCGACGAGACCTCTATGCATAGCTGCGCGACTGCACTGTCCAACGCCGTAGCAATGATGCAGTGCTTTCCAAGCGGCAGCTTTGGCAGAAAAACGATGCCTTGCGCATTCGTGGTAAGAAAGGGCCTTTGTCCGCCAGTTGTGTCGAGATCGATCTTCACATCCGGCAGCGGCTTTCCTTGGCGCGACGTGACAATCCGAACATGAACAGAAGAGGGTTCATAGTTCGTCCCTGATGTTACCGTCACACATTCAGCTACTGCGAGACTAGCCGTAACTACGCAGCCCGCTGCAGCCGCAGCAATGCAGCCAAATGTGACAACAACTTTCAAGAGGTCTGTGCGTTTAGGCATTTAGTTTATTTTCAAGTGTTCCTTGTCGACAACGCCAGCGATGGTTGATTCATCATTCATCACTGTCCTGTAGACCCAACGGTAATGATCACCTGCCCAGTAATTCATTACGGCAGATGTGCGTTGTGGCCCCATCAAGTCGCGATCCGCCTGCATTTCCAGATAACAGTCAATCAGATGGAGGTAAGTGCCTTCTTCATCATTGGCGCCATCGGGATAACCAACTGGGACTTTAGGATAAATCCTTCGCAGATCGTTCTCAGCTGTGTCGGTGCGATCTTGATGTGCTGCCAAATACCAATGGAGTTGTTCGTGAACGTACGTTGAAAGCAGCTCATCATCTGAATTTAAATGACGAGTATGGAGGGTGAGCACCGGATGACTGTGCGGGATTGCCTTTTCGTCAATTATCACGTTCGCAGTAAATGTATATTTTTTCAAATTGTAAGTCGTCAGAAGCTGTTGAAGTTGTGTTTTGGTCCGCCGCTCGTTGTCAGTTCCGTGAGCGAGACTGATTGTGATGGATTGTGCAACACCGGCGCCCGTGAGCAGCAAAATAATCGGCGCTAGCTGCCCGAAACCTCTCACTGTACCGTCACCTTGCAGGATGCATCCTGCACCACTTGCCATTGCGTTTTGCATTGCGGACTGGGAGTTCCGTTTGGAACATCCACTGAAACTCGGCGCGCTTCGTTCTCGTCTTTTGATTTGGGATTGCATTGTCCCTTGGGCACGACGGCCATCCAGTATTGGCCCTGAGTGATTCCCTGAACTTCGAACTGGCCTTTGTTGTTGGTTCGCCCAACCTGGTAGCGGCTTTGCACGACGCTTGGGTCCTTGGCGGTGTGATGCAATTCAATAAATGCGTTGGCGACCGGCTGATGATTGTCATCACTGAGAGTTCCGCAAACGGTGATCCCCTGCCGTGCAAGGTAAGCCTCGCTGGGAGTTTTCGAGCAGGCGGTGAGCAACAATGCAAGTCCGAAGATCGTGATCAGTTGTTTCATGCGCGTTCCATTCTGCAACTTAGAGTGCTTAACAGCAGGTCCCTCGACTGTGGAGAACGTTCGCTAGCGAACACTCCGTCGGTCGGGATGACAGGAGTTCCAGCGATCCTCACCGCTTCCATTCCTCCATCATTTTCACAAAATCTCTGAATAAATAGTGCGAATCATGCGGGCCCGGCGAAGCCTCAGGATGATATTGCACTGTGAACAGCGGAAGATTTCGATGGCGCATGCCTTCGAGCGTGTTGTCGTTGAGGTCAATGTGCGTCAACTCGACTTCGCTTTGCGGCAACGACTCCGGGTCCACGGCAAAGTTGTGATTATGGGCCGTGATCTCAATCTTTCCGGTATTGAGTTGCTTTACCGGATGATTTCCGCCGTGGTGTCCAAATTTGAGTTTGAAAGTCTTGCCGCCGAGGGCGATGCCGATCAACTGATGACCGAGGCAAATTCCAAAGATTGGCTGGCGCCCCATTAAGCGGCGAATGTTGTCCACGGCATACGTGCATGGTTCGGGATCGCCTGGGCCATTCGAAAGAAATACGCCGTCGGGTTTCAGTGCGAGAACATCTTCGGCGGGAGTCTCCGCGGGAACCACTGTGACTTTGCAGCCTTCGCCCCGAAGCTTGCGCAGGATGTTGTACTTGATTCCGAAGTCGTAGGCGACGACGTGAAATCGTTCCGGTTCATCTTTGAATCCTACAATTTCATCCGGCAAGTGCGAGCGCTCGCCAGTTTCCCAGACGTAAGTTTTGCTGGTGCTGACGACTTTGGCGAGGTCGGTTCCGTCCATTTTCGGGATGGATCGCGCTTTCGCAACCAGTTTTTCAGTGTCAGTCTCAAGCGTCGAAACCACTCCGCGCATGACACCGTTGTTACGCAAATGGCGAACCAACGCTCGTGTGTCAATATCACCGAGCACGGGAATTTTGAACTGCTCAAGATATTCTTCTGCCACCTGTTGCGAACGCCAGTTGGAGCTGACGCGCGAAAACTCGCGAACGATCAGGCCCTCGATATAAGGACGGGTGGATTCGCTATCTTCAGAGTTGGTGCCGTAATTGCCGATTTCAGGATTGGTGAGAACTACGATTTGTCCAGCGTAGGAAGGATCTGTGAAGATTTCCTGGTAACCGGT
>PNAR01000409.1:4133-7170 GCA_003169715.1 Acidobacteriaceae bacterium
TATTTAGCGGTGGGCTTTAGCACTGCCGTGTTCCGCTCGTCGGTGGCAATTATTCGGTACAACTTCTTAAGATCATCGGCCTTACTGACGGGGACGCTTAACTCTTTTACCTCGAAGGTCCGAGTGTAGCGAATCACATTTCCAGTTACTTCGCTTTTGGCATGATACGTGGCGAAGCTGTAATTCGCGTCCACCGGCGGAGGCAGATCATCCACTGTGTAGCCGGGCGGCACTGTAATTTCAAATGTATCTGTATCGCGGGACGGTCCGTCAAATTCGACCGGAAACATTCGAGGCTCTTTGGTCTCAAGCAATGCGCTGGACTTGATTCCGATCGCTCGCAATCGTACGAGAAGCAAGTCGCCGGCACTCTTCGCGTAGTTGTCAGCGTCGAACGAGTAGTCGAAACCAAAGGGCTGATTCGTCAGGTTGAGATTGACGATGCTCGCCTTTGTGATGTGAAAATTGGAAAGCGATCCGGCCAGCGTTCTCTCAATCGGCTTGATCTTGTCTTTGTCGTTGGTCACGGTGCGCGGGGACTCGCGCTCAAACAATGTGGCGACAGACGGGACTTCCCCACTATTCAGGATTCCATTAAAAAATGGGGTACGTCCCGTCTGTCTCCGAGTTTTAGTTCAGGTGGTAGGGTGGTCAGTACAATTCCCACAGGCCGCTGCCATGAGGGCGAAACGTGAAATACAAAGCGACCATGACGATTGTCCAAATTAGAGTTACGATGGCCCAGAAGGAATTGCCATGCTTGCTGTCCGTCGCCGCCGCTAGATCAGAGAAGTTGTCTCGGAAACGATAATAAGTTGCCACCACAACGATTGTGAGTAGCGCGAAAGGTATAAGAACGCTCATGGTTCTCCGACTGATTCAGAATGAGGGCCTCATCTGTTTGCATGCCGGTGTTATGATTTTCCGGGTAGCGGGTCACAACTCAGAGCAAACGCCCGGACGGTTACCACACCCATACGCCCATCGATAGCCAGAGGACCATTAGTAGCGTGGCGCCTGTCGTAAATGCAAGCCGCGCTCGGCCTCGTCCTAAGAAGGACCCAGCGACGCCGAAGAACACGAGTACATAGCCCCAATGCGCCCATGGCCACGCATACATCGCTATGAGGTAATGTTTCCCCATCCATCTCATTGGAGCGGACTCGAAAAAAAATATCGGAGGGGAAATGGTCAGATACAGCGATGCCATCAGCGCGATCACAGCACGCCAAGTCTGATTCGGTTCACGGTACTTCCACACGAAAAACCAACCCGACGCAATTGCTAAGCTCGCCACTACCAACAACAGCCGCTGCACCACCTTCCTGCCATCGATGGCATTTGGAAGAATCAGAACCATCAGGAAGATTGCACAACCCAAAAGGAAAGCGGGCCGGACGTGGAACAAGTTCCTTCGGTCGATATCCTTGTGAGTAGAATGCAATCTTTCCCTCGCCCGTCTGCTATTGGTGTATGGATTGCAAGAGTTGGTCGATCTGAGCGTTTATTCGGTCTCTCGCACCCTCAAGGTTATCTAAGGCCATATCCTCAACCTTGTTTATTCCTGGTGGCAAGAGGTCTACCTTGGGAATACTATTTAATATGGATATGTCAGCTTTCTTGAGAGCCACCTCATCAATTCTAAGGTTAACCTGCTCAAGCCGGTTGATCTCGAAAAACTGGTCTGACATGTTCGTGGTATATATGGTATAAGCATTCTGATAGATTGTTTGGGTGATATTGAACATTTCTAAGTCGTTATCCTTGTTATTTTGCAGTGCGCCGCGATCGAAAAACCAGCCGCAAACCTCTTTCATGAGCCATTCACAAGAGTCACTCGGCTTCGACGATCCAGGTTGTTGTTGCTGCTGCCTCTTCTCCCACACAGCTTTCCTGTAAACGAAACCGTCCTCACCGTAAAAACCGGTACCGGAACATTCCGCGCTGTCGTAATCGGTGGACTTCGGATCCACGTCCTCAATGCTGGCATCGCCCGAGGAGATGAAAATGCAGCCGAGGCCGGTTGGATCAATCAAACCCAGTGGATTATTCAGTACGTAACTGTAGCGGTTCATAGATTGGGCATTGCGAAGAACGGCCGAGGCCAGTCCGGCAGGATCGGGAGTCATGAACCGCCCTATGCGCGAATTGTAGTAGCGGCTCGCAGCATAATCGAGTCCGGTTTCTGTGTCGCGCTCGTAGGCGGCAAATTTGTAAATCGGCGAACAGGTCCCCGTGTAGCTGTTCTCGGTCCCGTAGGGAGGGAAGTCGGCATCGTAGCAGCGGACTCCGCTCGAATTGGTCATGGAACGCGTCGAGCCAATCTGATCGGCCTGGTAATAATAAACGAGACCGTTAGCATTCACCCGAGCTACGCGGCGCCCCCCAAAGAAGACGAATTCAGCCTGGTTAGTTCCATTCAAAGCCGTTTGAGCAATGGTGTTTGCGTTTATGTCCCTCCAATAAAGCGGGGCGCTCGATTTGGCCACCCTCATGCGGTTGCCGTCATACGTGTAAGTGACGCCGTTGGCGGTCGTAATTTCGCTTTCCGCATCGTAGGTGTAGCTGTAAAGGCCGTCGTTAGTGAGGTTTCCGGCGGCATCGTACGTGTACCCGGTGAATTGATTATTGCCATTTACTGCCGCACTGAACGAAGTCCCGGCGCATTTGCTGAGGGCCATATTTGTGAGATTCCCTACATTATCTACCGTGAAGGTCTGTCCCCAGCAATGCGTTCCCGAGGTCGCCTGGCTCGACCCCGCAGTGACACGGCTCAGCGCATCGTACGTGAAGCTTTGGGTTCGAGTGGAGTCCAGATTGTTGGTAATCGTCGCGATTTCACCATTGCTGTTGTAAACAATGTGGGAACAGATAGAACTTCCCCGTTATTCAGGATTCCATTAAAAAATGGGGTACGTTCCGTCCTGTGTTCTGGTCTGGGCATGCTTACCTTGCCCGCCGCGGGCGAACCGGGCAATCTGGTTTGGGCTTCGATGGGTCCTCAAGTTTAAAGTTATTTAGCGGTGGGCTTTAGCAC
>PNAR01000431.1 GCA_003169715.1 Acidobacteriaceae bacterium
GTGTCAGTAGCACATGATATGTCCGGTTGAGATAGCACATGATACCGGCGACCTCGATCGCCAGAGCAGAAGACCCGGAACAGTTACGGCATCACGTATAATCAGGTTATCTCCTCGACATGAGCTATCAGGTTCTCGCCCGTAAATACCGTCCTCAGAAATTCTCCGAAGTGATCGGGCAGGAGCATGTCACGCGCACCCTTAAGAATGCCATAGCACAGGGACGCACGGCCCATGGGTACATTTTCAGCGGGCATCGCGGCATCGGGAAGACGACCGTCGCCCGCATTCTCGCGATGGCGCTGAATTGCCGCTCTTCAGATAAGCCAGTGGAGGAGCCTTGCGGAGTCTGCGAGTCTTGCACCGAGATTCGAGCGGGCAATTCCGTTGACGTGCTGGAAATTGACGCGGCCACGAATCGCGGCATTGACGAGATTCGCGAGCTGAGGGAAGGCGCGCGTTATCGTCCCGCCCGCGACCGGTTCAAGATCGTCATTCTCGACGAGGCCCATCAGATCACCGACGCGGCCTTCAATGCCTTGCTGAAGACTCTGGAAGAGCCTCCCGATCACATGGTTTTCATGCTGGCCACCACGCAACCAGAAGATATTCCACAAACCATTCGTTCGCGCTGCCAGCATTTTAGCTTTCGCGCGGTTCGCTTCGAAGAGATCATGAATCAGCTTAGAGATCTGTCCGCCCGCGAAAACATTCCCGCCGACGAAGACGCTCTGGCAATGCTGGCGGAAGCCGGCGATGGCTCGATGCGAGACGCACTGTCCATTCTCGATCAAGCCATTGCATCCTGCGACGGGCGTCTGACCGCCGAATCCATCCGGCAACTTGTAGGCGCGGCACCCTCGGGTGCCATGGAAGAAGTGATGAAGGCGGTATCTGAAGGATCGAGCGACGAAGTGCTCCGGCAGGTTGACCGGCTGATCAGCGAAGGACAGAATCCCACGCATTTTGCGCGCCAGATGGTTCGATTTATTCGCAACACCGTTGTCGCGAAAATTGCGGGAGGCGATTCATCCCTGCTGCAAATTTCCGGAGACGAGCGGCAGCGGGTGGCTCGCATTGCCGAATTGTTTAGCGAGGAAGATCTCGCTCGGCATTTGCAAATCATTCTGAGGACGCATGCTGAACTTGGCTACCGGCAGGAACAACGCTTTCATCTGGAATTGGGCCTGTTAAAGATGGCCCACGCCCAGCGGCTTTTGCCGATTGAGCAATTATTGAGTGAGGTCAACTCCTCGGCCGGAAATTCGCCGCATTCAGCGGCAAAACCATCCATGGTGCCTGATGCGCGCAAGGCAGAGGCCGCAACGCCGTCCCGCTCAAACTTCGTTTCGCCATTCGCGGCGGATTCAGCCCGCAAGGGAGGAGCAAAACCTCAGCTCTCGGCAGAAACTATAGCCTCCGGGGCGCGAATGGCCAGTGTCGGCACAAGCGCGTCGCCCATCGTGATGGGAGCCGCGGTCGCGGAAGAAAGGCGTGAAGCAATTCATGAGGTCTTAAAGCCAGCAGAAAAGCTGGCCGCCGTGACTACAATTGCGCCTGTACAGATTCTCGCCCCCAATCCAGCCGAAGATTCTGCGACTTCAGAGCAGTTGCGAGCAGCAATCCTTGCAGCACTGTCAGAGGCCGGTCAACGAATGCTCGTTTCTATGCTGGAAAGCGGCGAGTGGACGCTGGAAGGAAATGAATTAGTCATCAAGGTTGCTGCATCCGCCGCCGTAATTGATATGTCGCTGAGTACGGATGCCCGCAAAATTGCGGTCGCAAATGCCAGTAGCCTGCTTGGGCGAACGGTCAAGTTGAAGGTTGTTTCCGGAGACGTGAGTCGAATTGCGCCGCCAACCATTGTCACCGCAAATGAAAATGGCCGAAGCCGCGCCGAGCAGGACCCAGTTGTCCGCAAAATGAAAGAAAAATTTGGCGCCGAAATTAGAACCATTATTGATTACCGGACAAACAAATAGCCGCTACATCATGGTGGAGTGAGTTTCTAGGGGGGTCCAATGACTGGTTTCAACATGCAAGAACTGATGTCGCAGGCAAAGCAACAATATGAAGTCTTGCAAAAGAAAATGCAGGAAACCGTAGTGGAAAGCTCCTCCGGCGGTGGAAGCGTTACGGTAAAGATGGACGGGCGCAAACAAGTCTTGAGTCTCAAAATTGATCCCGAAGCCGCAAAGACCGACGATTTGGAAATGCTCCAAGACTTGATCACTGCCGCGATCAATGGTGCCGGACGAAAAGTGGATGATGCCATGCAATCCACCATGGGCGGAATGATGCAGGGCTTGGGGGGAATGCTGTAACCGAGTCTTTAACCCACCGTTGAAGCCAATTGAATCCGTACCGTTCTTAATTACCCAATTAATAAATTACATAATTCCTCAATGTCCAAATTTGCCGAACCGATGGCGCGATTGATTGACGAGCTGAAAAAACTGCCTGGAATCGGCAGCAAGACCGCACAGCGGCTAGCGTTTCACATCTTGCGATCAAGTGACGAAGATGCCGAGGCTCTAGCTGCGGCGGTTCAAGACGTGAAAGCGAATCTGCGCCTGTGCTCGATTTGCAATAACATCACCGACGTTGATCCGTGCATTTACTGCACGAGTGCAACCCGCAATCACCGATTGGTCTGCGTTGTCGAAGAGCCCACCAATATAGCTTCCATCGAGAAGACGAAGCATTTCAATGGCGTCTATCACGTGCTTCATGGATTAATTTCTCCGCTGCACGGCATAGGTCCGGAACAGTTGCGGACTGCAAACCTCATGCGCCGCGTTGACGACGGGCAGGTGGACGAAGTGATCATAGCCACGAACCCAACGATTGAAGGTGAGGCGACTGCGACCTATCTTTCGGGACAACTCAGGCGGGCCGGTCTCAAAGTAACACGCATTGCGACTGGCATCCCGGTCGGCAGCGACATCGAATACGCGGATGAGATCACGAT
>PNAR01000070.1 GCA_003169715.1 Acidobacteriaceae bacterium
GGAGTCGAAGGCTTTTATCTTGAACTCGATACTCCTGGCTTGGACGAATTGATTGGCCCCAAAGGTGGCGCGGGCGCGCCTAATTAACATGTCGAATCTGGCTGACTACTATAAAGACCTACTCAATTGGGAGGGCGTGCCTTTTCAGACGCTAGTTGAAGCATGGCCGTCAACCCTAATTGATGAAATCAAGGCCGACTTTGCTGCGGCAGTGGATGCCTCCAACATCAAGCATACTCCTTGTCCGATCAGAGATCGCAGTTCAAATCAGTCCATCGGCAATCAAGTGGAAGAATTTACGATTCGGTAGCTTGAATCACACACGAGCGCATTCACGATCACCCCGTGTTCCGGCGCTGGTTATCCCGCCAGGATTTTAGTTCGCAGAGCTTGTCTGCAGAAAAGCGTCTTGGAGTTTAAGGCAACTAGCGATTGGAACCCATCCGATTCCAATCGCCGGGTTCTAACCTCTTCCTCCGAGAAAATCCGTAAGTGCTTTGTTCCGCCGATCCATCATTTGATTTGCACCGTGCTTTACAGGATCGGTTCCAATACGGCTGATATTCACGGGATCAGGTTGGATTTTCTCGAGCCCCAAACGCAGGTGAATGTGCGACTGGAAGCTTCAGTGAATCATAAGATTCTTGCCACGGGTTCACATTCCTACATCGTGCTATGATCCCATTCGTTCGATGAAAACATTGGATCGCGACCTTTTGCACCATGGAGACATCCACTGGCAGTTGCGCTCATTCTTCGAGTTCAACCGCTTTACGGGCACAGAGATTCGCGAGATCGCGCAAGTCTCAGTGCCCGTTTATGAGAATGAATTCTGGACTTCAAAACAGCGCGACTGCCATTCGCTGCACGAGATTTCCTATCGCGCCTGTTACAAGCCTCAGCTTCCGGACTTTTTCATCCAACGCTTTTGTGAGGCCGGCGATGTAGTCTATGACCCATTCATGGGGCGTGGAACGACTTTGGTTCAGGCTCAACTCCGCGGTTGTTCGGTCATCGGCAATGACATCAACGCTCTCTCATCCATCCTCGTCGGAGCCAGGTTGGCCCCACCGACACCATCCGACGTAGAAGATCGTCTCCAGACCGTGAAGCAATCGGCCCGACCGGTGTTGAGGGAGGATTTGCTCGTCTTCTTTCACGACAAGACCCTCGCGGAAATTTGCGGCTGGAAAGAATATTTCGCGGATAGAAAACAGCAGGGAACCTTTGATAATGTAGACGCTTGGATTCAGATGGTCTGTTCGAACCGCCTCACTGGTCACTCCAGAGGATTCTTTTCCGTCTATACGTTGCCACCCAATCAAGCCGCCTCTGTAAACTCGCAAGACAGAATTAATCAAAAGCGAGGGCAGCGACCAGAATATCGCGACACGCGCGCTCTGGTGCTGCGCAAGACTCGGAGCCTGCTCGCTGATCCGTTGCCTCGCGGCTATTCACGGCTGAAAGCCGTCCTCCATTGCTCATCCGCTGACGACACACCCGCCATCGCGACCTCTTCGGTTCGACTCATCGTGACTTCTCCGCCTTTCCTCGACACCGTAGATTACGAACAGGACAACTGGATGCGGATGTGGTTCTGCGATGTAAGCGTTAACCGCGGGGCGCTCTGGCACTACAGAAATCTCGATGACTGGCTGGCAAAGATGACCGCCTGCTTCCACGAGTTCCGCCGGGTATTGCAGGACGACGGAGCCATCGCATTTGAAGTAGGCGAAATTCGCAAAGGAGTCCTGCGCTTGGAAAACGAGGTCATGAAAGCGGCAATCGAAGCGAACCTCATTCCCGAATGTGTGATGATCAACTCCCAGTCGTTCACGAAAACCGCAAACTGCTGGGGCGTGAAGAACAATCAACACGGAACCAACACCAATCGCATCGTCATCCTAAGGAAACGAAAGCAATGATCTGTACTGCTTTGCAATGACGTTCGTCATTCTGCCGAAGAAATGAGAGGATTGCCGCGACAGGTTAGAATGTCGCTGGAAAAAGCGCGCGATTCAGCGCTGCTTGCCGTCGAAGTCTACAACAAACCCGCCATAAAGTTTAAGTCCGGCGGTTACATTTGCCTCATGATGATAGCGTGGACGGCGCTATTTCACGCGATCTTCTTTCGAAAGAAGATCAAACCGTTCTACAAAAAGGACAGCGGTCGTTACGTTAAAATCGAAGGCGATAATAAGTGTTGGGAATTAGATGAATGTCTTCGTCAGCATTTCAAGACCGACACTGGCAATGCCGTCCGAAAAAATCTGGAATTTTTCATCCCGCTCCGAAACCAGATAGAACATCGCTCGATGCCCGAGCTAGACGCCGGCATTTTCGGCGAATGCCAAGCGATGTTGTTGAATCTGGATGAGATGCTCGAAAAGGAATTCGGCGGCAAATACTGCTTAAGAGAAAGCCTCTCTTTCTCCCTTCAATTGTTCCCGTCATCGGAAAGCCTTTCGGATGCTGTGAAGCACAGACCGACGTCGAAGCCAGTGCTAGACTTCATCCAGCGGTATCGTTCGACGGTGTCGCCGGATGTGCTCGCGAGCGGCAAATATTCTTTTAAGGCATTCCTGATTCAGGTTGCCAATCACAAGAGCGAAAAAGCGCTGCCGATCCAATTCGTGCATTACGACAAGCTTTCAGAGGAAGAGCGGAAACAAGTCTCCCAATTCGTCGCAATGGTTAAGTTCAAAGAAGTTCCGATATCGAACTTAAACGTGATGAAAGCGAGCCAAGTCGCCAAGAAAGTACAAATGGCCTTAGGCAATCCAAAGATTCAGCGCGGTAGCAAACAAGTTGACCGTTTTAATGTGAGCGTCCATTCGATCTGCTGGAAAAAATATGGCGTTCGCCCGGCTCCGGGCGTGCCGAATCCGGAGAAAACAGATTACCGATATTGCATCTACGACCGAATGCATAACGACTATGGTTACACGCAGGGTTGGGTCGACTTTTTGACTGAAAAACTTCGGGACGAAAGTGAGTTGGAAGGCCTATACAAGTGGCCGCCATCGGCGGTTTAGGCTTTCGTCAGATTACGAATCGATTCTTTCCTGCTCAAAGTAACCAAATAGGACACTACCTTAAATGGCAATCTTGATTGACGAGACCAAGCGCGTTCTGGTGCAAGGCATCACTGGCCGCGAAGGCCAGGCGCGCACGCGCCTGATGCGCGAGTACGGAACGAACGTCGTCGCGGGCGTGACGCCGGG
>PNAR01000294.1 GCA_003169715.1 Acidobacteriaceae bacterium
TGGTTGAGATCTTTGTGACCGAATCTCCCAAGCTGCTCGCGAAGTTGCGGGATGCGATTATTGCATCCGACGCAGAAGCGGTAATGCGGGGAGCCCACAGCATTAAAGGCGAGCTCAGTTGTCTTGGCGCCGTCGCTGCCGCTAACACGGCCCAGAAGCTCGAGACCATGGGAAGCAACAAGGAAATGGCGGGAGCATCCGAAATGTTTGCAAATCTTGAATGCGAGCTGAAGGCTGTCAAATTAGCGCTGGTGGATGTTTAGGCAATTTATGAATTTGTCTCACCAACTCGAAGAGCGAGAGGCGCTTACATTGCCGTCGCCTGGTTTAGATACTGTTCTTATTGCCGAAGACGACCCTATCTTTCGGCATCTCCTCGAAAGCTGGTTACAACGGTGGAAGTATCGGGTTGTTGCGGTGGACAATGGACTCGATGCCTGGAAAGTTTTGCAGCAGGACAACTCTCCTCAAATGGCGATTCTGGATTGGATGATGCCGGGGATGGACGGAATAGAAGTTTGCCGGAGAATTCGTGGCAACGAAAGAGGGCGCTATCGTTACGTCGTGCTGCTCACCGCCAAGGATGACAAGCATGACGTCGTCGCGGGCTTGGACGCCGGAGCCGATGATTACCTCACAAAACCCTTTGCCGTGGAGGAGCTTCGAGCCCGAATCCGGGCAGGGAAGCGGGTCTTGGAACTTCAGGAAGCTTTGCTCCACGCCCACCAGGCGCTGCAATTCGAAGCAGAACACGATCCTCTTACCAGCTTATGGAATCGTGGCGCAATCTTTAAAGTTATGGAGAAGGAAGCGCAACGTAGCCGCCGCAATGGAAAGTCGCTTGGTATCGTGATGGCCGACCTTGACCACTTCAAAGAGATCAATGATTCTTACGGCCACCTGGTTGGGGACGCAATACTCAAAGAAACCGGCAGCCGGCTCGCGGCGGCGGTAAGAAGCTACGATTGGGTGGGACGCTATGGAGGCGAGGAATTTCTTATCATCGTTCCGGGATGCGATGCCGCTGGCTTAAGCGCCAGCGCCGAGAGACTAAGGCAGGCTGTAGGTGATCATCCGTTTAAAAGCAGCGTGGGTCCATTATCCGTGACTCTTAGTCTTGGGGCGGTGATCGCCGGAGCAGGCAAAATGGAGATGCCGGATTGTGAAGCTTTGCTTCGCGCGGCGGACGAAGCTCTGTATATTGCGAAAGCCAAGGGTCGAAATCGAATCGAAAGCGCCGGACTGTTGGTGGCGCAGCCATAGGCGCCCCGGACGTTCCAATATGCTATCTATTGCCGCAACATTCCCGCTCGTGTCACGAACGGTTCCCAAATATTACAGGTAGATTAACGAATGGCACGTCGGTGGCTGACTCTGGCACCCTCGTGCCATTCACACCCAATACCGAATTCGATAACTTGTGAATCGAGCAGTTCTGGGGGAGGGCTGCCCGGGTCTCCTGACTTAAACGAGTCAGGAGGCCCGTTAATTTTTGGGGCTTAACTGAACGCCACTAGGTCCTCAAACATAAAGACTGATATTGTGCCTCAGTTGTTCAGGAATATTTTAGAAAGTGAATACGACTTGTTCGCTGAAGGCTCGGCGCGTGGCTTATCAGATCAAAAGCCGGTCCCTCGAAATGTGCTCGGAACGGCAGTTTCGGGGTGTGGGAGAGCAAACCAGGGCGACACCTAAGCGAGGCGGGCCCGCGCCACCATCCTTAATCAGACCCCTACGAATACTGGTTCCGGCTCTAACCGCACGCCCCAAATGTCTTCGACTCGATCCTGAATGTGATTCTTTAGAGCGACGACCTCGGCTGCGCTGCCCTTCCCCCGATTAATGATGGCGAGCGTGTGTTTGCGGGAAATGCCGACGTTGCCACTGATAAAGCCCTTAGAGAATCCGGAGTGTTCCACCAGCCATGCGGCGGACACTTTTCTTTGCGATTCAAGCGCCGGGTAGCTGGGTATTTGCAAATTCTTGTCAGTTGCGCGTTGAGTCAACCGTTCAAAATCGGACGCCGCGAGCACTGGATTTTTGAAAAACGACCCGGCGCTACGACAGTCCTCTTCTCCAGCGATAATTAACATCCCTTTAGTCGCGCGTATGGTTCGGACTGCTTCCCGAGCGTCGGCAAGCGTGGGAGCCTCGTTCCATCCAGCGAAGTGGTTCCTGAGATCGGCATATTGAAGATGCGGTTTGCCGCCGGGAAGCAACTCGTATTTAACTCGCAGAATGATGTATCTGCCCCGCTCACTGGTGTTGAAGATGCTAGTACGATAGTGAAATTCACATTCGGCATTGGCCAGTTCGCAAACATTGTCACTGTTAAGGTCAAGCGCAGTAACCGACAGAATTGTTTCCGAGACTTCCTGCCCATAAGCGCCGACATTTTGCACCGGCGTTCCGCCAACGCTGCCGGGGATCCCGCTCAGACATTCGACGCCCGCACAGTTTCGGGCGACAGCGCTGGCGACGAATTTGTCCCATTCCTCGCCAGCGCCAACGTCGAAGACTGCTTTGTTGTCATGGCTTTGCTGTTCGATTCCGGCGATTGCGACCTTGAGAACAACGCCCGGCCATCCCGCATCGGAGACGACAAGATTACTTCCGCCGCCGAGCACGAATAACGCTGCATCACGGGAGTGAGCGTATTGAATTGCTTCCTGTACCTCGCCAATGCTTTTTGCTTCTACAAAATATCGCGCTGGGCCGCCAACCTTTAAGGTTGTGAGAGGCGCGAGAGGTATATTTTCTTGAACGATCATTGCGGTTCAATCAATATATATGACTCTCGTTTCGATCATCGAAGCACCCGCCACTGGCGAGTTGAAAGCCTCCGGCCCGCGCGCCGTATTAGAATGCAGCATTCTCCTCTACGGCGGATCCATGAAAACTTTGGTGATTAATATTTTGATGCTGGCAACTTTGGCCAGTTTAAGTTTTGGGCAGGAGTTCCCGAAAGATACTGCAATGAGGCAAGCTAGGAAGTACATTTCCGACTTTTACAACGGCAGCACCGATGGAATCTGGAAAAACATGACGCCAGAGATGCAGGCTGCATTAAAAACTCAGGCTGACTTCGCCAATTTTGCGACGCAGGTAAAAGCGCAAATTGGGCGGGAAACTTCGATTGAAAACGAGCGAGTCATGCCAGGACCTCACGCACGAATCTACACGAGGCTTGCTCATTTTTCTCAGGCGCCGATGCCGGTCGTAGTATTGATGTCCTTCGACGATCAGGGAAGAATTGCAGGTTTTATTATCCGCCCCGAACAGAACCCCGCGGAATCAAAATACTTAAACTACACGGACAAGACCGTCTTTACACTGCCGCTCAAAGGAACCTGGCTGATATATCAGGGCGGCCGCTCGACCTACGATAACTATCATGCGGCGGCGCCAGACCAGCGTTTCGCTTATGACATTGTCGGGATTCGCGATGGCAAGATTTATGCGGGCAGCGGGGATAGGCCGGAAGATTATTTTTGCTTCGGTCAGCCCGTCGTTGCGCCAGCAAACGGAGTGGTAGCGGTATCCATAGACCAGTACGATGACAATCCCTTGTTGAAGCCTTCGCGGAGCAATCCTCCCTACGGGAACGGCATTGTTCTTGATCACGGCGACGGCGAATTCTCCATGTTCGCACATCTAAAACATGGGAGTGTGAGAGTTAAAGTGGGGGACAAGGTAGAGGCAGGCCAGGAGCTTGGGCAGTGCGGCAATAGTGGAAACTCGCCTTTTCCGCACCTGCATTATCACGTGCAGACCACTGCTGAATGGTTCAAGGGTGATGGGTTGCCCGTCCAATTTCACGACTACGCAGCGGATGGCAAGGCTGTAACAGTCGGAGAACCGATTCGTGGAGAGATAATCCAGTCCCGTTGAAGTAGATAGTGGTCCGAAATGCCGAGGTGAGCAGGTACAATTGAACCACATGAAACTACGAACACCGGAGAAATAATGTATCCAGAAATTATGGTGATCCCCATGCGAGAAGAGCTGACCCGCCTGGGTGTTCAAGAGCTGCGTTCGGCCGGCGAGGTGGATCGCGTCATTCCGAACCAGACCGGCACGGCCATGGTAATTGTGAATTCGATTTGCGGATGTGCCGCCGGACGCATGCGTCCCGCCGTTCGCATGGCGCTACAGAATGCGAATCGGCCCGATAAAGTTTTTACTGTATTCGCCGGGCAAGACAGCGAAGCCACCGAGCAGGCTAGAAAATATTTTACCGGCTATCCGCCGTCCTCGCCGTCCATCGGCATGTTCAGAGATGGCAAACTGGTTCACATGTTGCAGCGTAGTGACATCGAACACCGCGAGGCTGCGGACATAGCACGCGAACTCAAGACGGCCTTCGATAAATTCTGTAGTAAGTCTGTCGAAGTATCGTCGTAGCGGTGGGTATCAATTTCGAATAGCGCGAGGCTCACTTTTCCTCGCGGACGAACACTGCGGTGCTGGCATCCACGTCAATTACCAGCTTGGCGTCACCTCGCGAAGGCCCATAGATCACATGCCAATTTAATGTATTAGCTCCTTGATTCCAGTCGAGTATGTATGAGACTGGAATATCGGGATTTTTCTGAAGCACTTTTTCCCCGCCATGTTTCTGTGCGACCGCGAACGCCTGATCGGAATCTATCTTGAGGAATCGCACATCGAATATAGCCGTGGAAGTGTTGCTGGGATTGTAAGTATCCATTCTTCCGGGATAGATTCCGCGCTCTGAAAAATCCGGAGCGTCGGTTCCCGACCAGGTATAAAACTTCACGCCGCGCAGACTTGGAGAGCCAAAATATCCCGTCCATACGGCCGACTTGCCGTCGCGGTCCTTATCTCCGGGCGTGACTTGGGATTGGAGCCTGATTGGCTGCGCATCGCGCGCCCAGCCGCGCGCTGCAACATACAATTGTTGAAAGATAGTACGGCCTGTTTGAAACTCAGTGGGCTTCGGTTGCGGTTTTTCGGCAGGTTGATTAGATGAGCAGCCCGCGACCATGAGAAGCGCGATCAATGGTAAGGAGAGTATCTTCATGAATGTATCCAGTCGGTTATAAGCGTTACGCGCAGCGACAGTGGGCTACATTCTACTAGAGGAGTCATCTGCGAGTTTGGATTTACTTCGACTGGGCCGGTGAGGTTTTCCGATGAACACCTATCTACAACGGTTGAAAGTTGCGATTGAATCGGCCACACACGAGATCAGCGACAGTGATCTGAGTCGGCGCCCCGCCGCGGGGAAGTGGAGTCCCGCAGAAATTCTGGAGCATTTAATCCTGACTTACACCGGTACCATCAAAAATCTGGAACGAAGCCACACAGGAGGAAAGCCGCTTGGAGGCAGACCGACGTTAAAGCAGCACTTTATAAATGTATTGGTGCTCGATTTCGGCTATTTCCCAACCGGGCAAAACTCTCCTGAAAGCGCCAAGCCAAAAGGAATGGCGGGAGATCAAGTCTTAAGCGAAATTCATCGCAAACTTGCGGCCCTGGACGATGCGATACGGAATTGTGAGAGCAAATTCGGGAGTATTGCCTTCGTAGCGGATCATCCTGTTATCGGTCCCATCACGATGCAGCAATGGTCTAAGTTTCATTGGGTCCATGGCAGGCATCACGTTAAACAAATTGTGCGAATGCGCAGGACCAGCCCGCCTCTCCCCATCGCCCCCTCATTGGCCGCGAAGTAGTTTTGACGGCACTATTCGCGCACTGACGACGGTATGCCAGACTTGCGAGCCTGTTCCTGCATGTCGTCCAGTTGTTGCTTGGCTTCGTCGAGCGTTTTCTGTTTGTCAGTGATCTTTTGCTTGTAGTCCGCGTCTTCCTTGTCCCATGCTCCCGAGTTCCTCAATCGGTTTCCGGCATCCGCATAAAAAGCTGCCGCGCGTAACTGATATTCGCGCTGAGTGACGTCGAGCTCCCGCGTCAACAGGTCAATGTGATCTTTCTGCGCCGAAATCTTCTGCTTCCACTCGTCGTAAACTTTTTGGTGCTCTTGCGGAGTCTCAGCGGGCTTTGCTTCTGGTTTCTTGTCTGTGTCCACGGATTGAGCGGTCGCGCCGGCTGAAGTTTGCGAATTGTCGGCTGCGGCTAAATCGGCAGGCGCGTTCCCGACCACGCTAAGCTTATCGTTCACTGGCAGGTTGTCATTATCGTACTTCTTTGCGGTTGATGGCTTCTTCTCCTGGCGGACCTTGCGCGCATAGTCGCCCAGGGAGTCGGTTGGTGTAACAACCTGGGTTTGCGCTACAGCATGGCCAATCAGCATTACGACCGAGACCGATAGAGTAAGAAACGTACCCGATATGGATTTCATAATTGTTCCACCTCCCGATTACTTCATCCGCGCATTGGCGGATTTCTTGCTATTGAAGTTTTATTTAAGCGCCAGCCGCCCTTACACCTTTATTGCCGGCCAGAAAACCACCAATTGTGTGATCCAGATGCGATGCCTCGGAGACAATGTCATTGGCGAGGCGCCTCGTTAAGTCTGCGTCATTCCCGCTCGCCAACTGCCGCGCATATCCGGAAATCGTATTCAGGGAATTACGAAGTTCAAGTGCCATCTCGGCTGATATCTCTCCCCGCAGTTGTTCGTGCTTACGAATTGTCATCATTTCTGTTTGATCGTTAATCAAACAGGCTGCTCCCAGGGAATCGGCGGACGGGGACTGAACCGGAGTTACTGTAACTTCGAGCATGCGCTGTTCCCCGCACGGGGTCAGATATTGTGTGTGCAAGCGGGCGGAGGCCGTTTTATTGCGCAAGCTCGCTTCAACCGCCTGCGCCAGGGTGAGAAAATCCGAGGGGAAGGTTAGCTTAGCCTCGCGGAAGATTTCCGTTGCGGTCATCCCCGCCGGCGATGCGAATCCCAGAATTTGTTTCGCCGCGGCATTTGCCTGGCGAACCAGGCCGTTCGGCGTGAAAAAAATCACTCCGCTGGATAGATTGGACAGCACCGCGGCACTGATATTTTCCGACGTCTTCGCCCGCCTGCGCTCAGACTGTTGTGAACTCTGCAATTCGTGCTTCTGCTGCTTCAGTTCCTGAATTACCGCGCCGTAAGTGTGCAATGTCAGGGTTTCCGGGGAACTAAAATCGCTTGCGTGCGATGCCTCGGTGAGCAGACTTCGCCGAATGCGGCGCATGATCATAATGCCTGCGACCAGGGCAAAGCCGGCAAGCGTCAGCCCGATGGCCATTCGCAGGAAAATAGGATTGGTCAACAGTCTCAATACATTCTCCAGTACCAATGCAAAAATTGATCGCCTACGAAAAACGCAACAATGGCCATGCTGCCCAGAAATACGCCGAAAGGCATTTGATGGCGTCGAAGCGCAATGGCGGCAGATGCCCAAGCCCGGCGGCGGGCCTCGCGAGACGGTTCGTGATTTTGTTTTATTCTGCGGCGGGATCTCTTGATCCAAACTGCCAACACCGTCCACAATCCAAATAATGAGCCGGCAATTGAACCAGTGAATATTGTGAACATGGTGAGCTTAAGCCCAAGAAACGCTCCGACCATCGCCATTAGCTTGACGTCTCCGAAGCCCATGCCTTCGACTCCGCGGGCACGCAGATAGATGGCTCCCACACCATAGATAAACGACGCTCCAACGATTGCGCCCAGCAAAGAATCGGCGAAAGAAAATAGCGTCAGCGAAAAAGATGAACTCGTGGGAAGCGAGACGAGTCCGGGCAAGAACTGAGAAGCAAGATCATTTACCGGAACAAACAGACTGAAGAGCAGGCCCAAAGCCAGTCCCGGCAGAGTCATCTTGTCAGGCAGCAGTTGAGTTTCCGCGTCGGTGAAGATCAAGCCCAGCAGTAGGAATCCGAAACAGCAATATTTCAGCGTCGCCAGGGTGAGACCAAAATGCCAGTAGCAGGCGAGAAACATCGCCCCGGTTAACAACTCGACCACTAGATAACGCGGCGAAATCGGCGACTTGCAGTTCCTGCACCGCCCTTGCAAGAGCAGCCAGCTCAATACAGGGATATTGTCGTAAAAAGAAATCGGCTTTTCGCAATTCGGACACGCCGATCTCGGAGTAACCGTGGACAAGCCACGCGGCAAACGGTATATACACACGTTCAAGAAGCTCCCGAAAGCCAGGCCGAATGCAAAGATCGCGGATGCGAAGACAGGGTCCACCGTTTAATTTTCCCGTGCTTTCTTGAACTTATGCGTACCTGCCGATTATAAGACTGCGAACGGGGATGGAGCAGACACCAAAGTCATTGTCCGAGAGGGCAAATGGAGGAGTTTGCGACGGAATTCGTAATGACCTTGTCGGCCCTAGCAGACGATATTCGAACCTTTTCGCGGCTTCCGAGATACACCGCCGGACGGCCCTTAGTTGATGAAACGGTGATTGCCGAGACGGTCAATAAGTGTTATGGCGATTTAACAATAACTATGATCGCGCATCAGGGCCTCCACAATCTTTCGACTCGTTTGTACCCGGCGGGAAGCGCAAAGACGGTTTTGTCGACTGGGGCTTCGCGAAGATTCGTCACGTTGTATACGGGTTCTCCGATGTCACAGCGTATGGCGATCTCCAACTTGTCGTCGGTCCAGAAATAGACGTGAAAGCCGCGGGGATTCAAGAGTTCCCATTTATTTGCCGTCCGTCCATTCATTTCTTCTTTGCCCACCAGTTTGCAAGCGGACGGCAGGTTGGCGTGTGGGCAGATTGATCCATCCGTCGTCTCTGGTGCATAGGTAGACAGGTCCTTGTCCGCTAGATCTTCGTATGTGTGCGCTTCCAGTACGATTCGCCAGCCTTTCCGCTGTCTGAGATCGAACACATCGGCAAATGGACCCCAGTCAATCCGAAGATGGTCGTCGCTCAGATAAAGCTTGCCCGTCAGTCTGGGCGACCCCGGGAAACCGCCGTTCATCGCGGCGTCGGCGGTAAATGACGCTTTGGTATCAGAGCCAGTTCGATTGCACCCTAGGATCAACAGAAGAAATAAGGGCCAAATAATATTCCTTTTCATGTGGGTGCGGACATTTTATCCCGTAGGTCAAACAAGCGGGATCGTAGTGCGACGATTTGTCGCTAACACGCCATTTCACTCACGACCCTGTCAATGAGTGCTACGGTGAAACGGCTGGATGAAAACCAGCCGATTTGAAATATCTAAATTTCCGACGTCTTAGTGCTGTAGCGGAACATCCTGGTTCGTATCCGCCTTTGGCCGGTTTGCGTGAGGACCTTCCGAGGTCTTAATCACCGTAACCGGCGCCTGCAAAGTGAAGTTCAACACCGACTCCGAAGGTAGCTTGATTTGTTTGCTTTTGCTCGCCGCCTGCACGCCGCCACCCAAGCCCGCGCCAGCCGCTGCTCCAATGCCGGCACCTTTACCGCCTCCGGCCAATCCGCCGATGATTGCCCCTAACACCGCGCCCCCGCCAACTTTCTCTGCGGTATTCTTGCTCCGAGAAGAAGCCTTCCGCTCAAATTGGTCAGTTTGGATGTCGTAACGCTTGTCATGGATTTTAATGCGGTCGAGTTGCAGGACCAGAAGCGACTGGCCCGCGAACTTTCCGGCACTGTGCACGGTTACCACATGGCCCTCGGCCTCATAGCCGGCTGGAACCGCAACTTCGCCGTCCACGGACAGGGCCGCACTCAGCGTGGCGTGAAAAGTGTCGCCATCTTGTGCGGTTTCCGAATCAATGGGATCAATTAACCGTACCGAAAGAGAGGTCCCGGACGGAATCGTGACCCTTTGCGGCGGGGGCGGAGGAGGTGGCGGAGGAGGAGGCGGTGGCGGCGC
>PNAR01000141.1 GCA_003169715.1 Acidobacteriaceae bacterium
GTTCTTCTCCAGCCAGCGCCGGATGCTGTCATTCAACTCGCGCATATGTTCGAGCACAATCGCGCCTTTGCTTTCGGTATCGAAGGTGAGCACAAGGTTGCCGCGAAACTCCCGCATGCGCATGCAAAGTTGACGGCAGGCTTCCGCCGGAAGCATATCGCGATGGAAAGTTTCCCCTTGCAGGGAACGCGTCACCGCGCCGTTCGAGCTGATGATCCAAAGATCGAAGCCCAGCAGTTCAGCGATTGGCCGGG
This sequence comes from Acidobacteriaceae bacterium, assembly GCA_003169715.1. GTDB lineage: Bacteria > Acidobacteriota > Terriglobia > Terriglobales > Acidobacteriaceae > PALSA-188. The sequence continues at coordinate 255 of PNAR01000141.1, forward strand.
CAAAAGCGTGCCGCCTACCCGTCACAAGAACAATCTCCGTACCCTCGCGATGTGCGCGGCGAATAGCGGCTAGATCAGCGTCTGAAATGCGAAATTCAGGATTAAGCAAAGTGCCGTCAATATCGGCGGCCAGCAGCCGGATGGGAGAATTCACTGAAGCAATTCTAGCATTGGAGTCTTTTATTCTCTGTCATCCCAACCGACCCAGTTAGTTTGCGAAGCAAGTTAACTGGCGAGTGGAGGGACCTGCTTTTGGACGGCTTATAACAGCAGGTCCCTCGACTGTGAAGATGGTTCGCCCGCGAACGATCTCCTTCGCGCGGGATGACAGTTTTATTTTTTTGATCGTCGAAGAGCGCAAGTGTACGCCGTTAAGCAGCCGAGCGCTACCGCATGTTATAGTGCGCATCTACGCATGGGATCTTTGCTAGTTTTTGCTTTTTCATGGTGGGGAATCATTCTTCAAGCGGTGGCGATCGTCCACTTTATCCGGCGCCGTCCGGATACATTTTGGTTGTTCATCATTCTGATCGGCGGCTGGCTTGGCGCTCTGGTTTACATCGCGGTTGAGGTCGTTCCCGACGCTGGCTTGCTGCGTCAGTCTTTCAAAGTCTTTCCGCGACGCAGAAGAATTCGCGAGCTGGAATCCGCCATCCTGGATAACCCCTCAGCAGGGAATTACGAGGAGCTCGGCGAACTCTATCTAAGCGAAGGGAAGTTTGAACGCGCCCGCCAGGCATATGACAAAGCCATCTCGTCTCGTTCAGATTCGATTGACCCTTTTTATCGCCGTGGAATTGCGGAGGTCCGGTTGGACGACTTTGCCGCGGCCATTCCTGACCTCGAACGCGTCATTTCGGAAGATCGCCAGTATGACTTTCACGGAGCAATGGGGCTGCTGGCCCACGCCTATGCCAACACCTCGCAACCTGAGAAAGCGGACGCCTTGTTCCAGGAAGCCACAAAGATTTCGACTGCTTCCGAGACCTACTACAACTACGCACTGTTCCTGGCTTCGCAGCAGCGAAATGATGAAGCCCGAGAGTGGGCCAAAAAACTTCTCGCGAAGAAAGTAAACATGCCGGGATACTTGCGTCGCCGCGAGCGCTCATGGTTTCGGAAAGCGAACCTCCTATTGATGCGCTTGCGCTGAGAATTTCTGATCAGGTCGAATGGGCTCCTCGCCCGCGAAAAGCCAGCGCGCTTGCAGCGGCTACGATGCGGGAGGCCGATTCCCAAGAGAACTGGTATCGCTGGATGCCACGCCATATGTGGCCGACGGTGTAAACTCCGTCATGGTCGAAACTGCTTACTTGGAATGCAAAAAATGCGGGACGCGCATCCCAGTTGATAATATTTCCGTAAACTATCGTGAGGGCGAGGGCGTTCTGTTTGTCCGTTACGATCCGGCTTATACAAAAATTGTTCTAATCAACACTGAATCGGGATTAAGACACACGGTAGACCTGTCGAGCGAGAAACAAATCCCAAAACCAGCGTCGCGTCAAATAGCCGGAATCATCGGCCCCTATTAGCCAAATCTGAACCTGTAATTAGAATCGGGTTCACACATCGCCCTACGATCCTTACCGTCATTATGATCATCGCTATTATCATCCATCTGGCATGAAAGCAGCCTTCGGAGCCTCACTGGTAGCCGCGATGCTATTCGCCGCACCTCATCTGCTCCGCGCACAGGCACCCGTCGCAACCACCCCAAGTGCGCCAGCGTTGGCGCAGCCGGGGTCTGCGACGCACGCCCAGGTAGCCCCGCCAGCAGACTTTCACAGGCCCAGCAAGAATTTCGATACTCCGCTCGGCATATTTGACGGTCAGTCTGACATTGGAAGCGCATTGCTGCCGGGAAGCGCCAGTTACGACGCGACCACGAAGCAGTACACAATCACCGCCGCCGGATACAACGTCTGGTACACACGCGACGAGTTCCGTTATCTCTGGAAGAAAATGTCCGGCGACATTTCGCTCGCCGCAGACATCACATTCCCGGACCCGAAGGGTTACGGCGACCGCAAAGCAGTTCTCGTCATTCGCCAGGACCTCGATGACGACTCGAAGGAGGTCATCGCCGCTTTGCACGGCCTTGGCATGATCCAGTTGGCGCAGCGTCCGGAGAAGGACGTCCGCGTCAAGGACATGGAATATCGTGTTGGCGGCCGCGGTCGTCCCGGTGGCGCCAACCCTGACAGCCTCGTCGGCGTCGCCGCCAAGCGCATCGGAATCGAAAAGCGCGGCAACTCATTCGCGCTCTTTGTGAGCCTCGAAGGCGAATCCATGCACCAGTTCGGCCCACCTATCAAGCTGCACATTGACGCGCCTTTCTATGTCGGCATCGGCTTCTGCTCTCACCTGCCAGATAAATCTGACACCGCAGTCCTTTCCAATGTTGTTCTCAAGAACTTGGCCGGGAAGGTACATTAGAGCCGGGGAAGATCCCCCTCGTCTGGCGGCGATGCCACACTCACCCGATGGCGACCAATGAAGGCTGTTGGGCCTCCAGCCGGCCTATTGAGTGAGCCGACACGCCCTGCTACGTCGCCGGACAGGTTTTTCGTGCTACATTTTGCCCAGTATCGCCATTAGCCGCCCGATCATGGACTCGAGTCTTATCCTCGTCAATTTGCTGATCAAGATCGGCGTGGCCGCCGCCGCTGCCAGCATTCTCGTGCGCTCGGTTGAGTTCAAATCCCTCTTGTTCCGCGAGCAGCGTTCGTTGAAGCAGAGAGTCTATTTGATTCTGTGGATCGCAGGCCCACTCGCGCTGGGTGTGTGGATTCGCTTCCTCCAGAAAAGCTTTCTGGCTGGCGATCTATCGTTCGAGACGACGATTCTATTGGGAGTGGTTGCGGGAAGATTCAACGGGATGGTAGGAGGCGCACTCCTTGCGCTTCCCGCCGTGCTACACGGAGAGTGGGCGACTCTGCCTTTCAATATTCTTTGTGGCGCCCTGGCCGGCCAGTTGCGCCGAATTGCTCCGGACCGCGAAGATATCTGGTCGTTCTCACCCGGTGTTGATCTGAGTGTTTATCGTATGATCCGCCGCAATTTGCCGACCCCCCGTCTGTTTGACTGGCAGGTGATGTTTTTCGGAATGATTGTCGCGCTTCGTTTCGTGCAATCGGAGCTTTCTCATTTTCTGCCTCGCGCCACGTTCAGCCTGGAAAGCCCGAACTGGTGGGTGGAAGCGGCAATTTATGCGACGTCCATCCTGGTTATTGGTACCGAACTGAAAATTTGGAATAGCGTTCGCATCCAGATAAGGCTCGAAGAACAAGAACGCTTGCTGCTACAAGCTCGAATGGTTGCGTTACAAAACCAAATTAATCCGCACTTTTTATTCAATACCTTAAATTCGGTTTCGTCGCTGGTTCGCTTCGATCCCGACACGGCTCGCGAAATGATCATTAAACTGGCAAACATTTTGCGGCGGCTGCTGAAGAGCAGCGATGCCTTTGTTCCCTTGAGTGAGGAACTGGAATTTATTGATAATTATCTCGACATAGAAGTCGTCCGTTTCGGGCGAAACAAGTTGCAGGTACTGAAAGAGCTCGATCCCGCTTCTCTCGAAGTCATGATTCCGAGCATGCTGCTGCAACCGCTGGTGGAGAATTGCATCAAGCACGGTCTTTCATCGAAAATCGGGGGTGGCCGGATTTATCTTCGCAGCCGATTGGCCGATGAGCATCTGATCATCGAAGTAGAAGACGACGGCGTAGGCATGGGATCAGCCGTCCTATTGGAGAAGCCTACGGGCCTCTGTGGAACCGGAATTGGGATGGCGAATGTCGCTGAGCGCCTTAAGGTGCTTTACGGAGATGCCGCCAAGATGACGATTGATAGCCCCGAGGGCAACGGCACTCTCGTCCGCCTGCGCCTGCCCGTGCTTCCCAGTGACGATGCGAATGTGGGAGCAATTTACGCCGACCGTTCCAGCACGCGCCGGTAAAAATCTACGTACTGTGGAATAATTTTCGTTGTGCAGAACCTCGATTGGGCCACGGCTCGGCTAGCTTTCGCCATTTCTTGCAGCGCGCTCTCATCGTTCAATAAATCAATGGCATAATTCGCCATGGTTTCAACATCTCCAACGTCCGCCAGGAATCCGCTCTTGCCGTGCTCAATTACCTCGGGAACGCCGCCGACACGCGTCGCGATTGGAACCACCTGGCAAGCCATTGCCTCAAGCGCAGCCAGGCCAAACGATTCCAACTCGCTGGGTAGTAGCATGATGTCGGCCAGGGGGAGCTTCTCGTAAACCTCATCCTGCTTTCCGAGAAAAATTACGTCGTGCTGGATTCCTTTTTGTGCGGCAAGCCATTCCGCGCGAGAACGATCAGGCCCATCCCCGATTAGCAGCAACTTGGACGGGATTTTCTTCCGTACCCGATCAAAGATTTCGACAGTATCCGTTACGCGTTTTACCGGACGAAAATTTGAGAGATGTACCAGAATTCGCTCGCCGTTCGGAGCATATTGCAGGCGCTGCTGCGCAGCCTCTGGTTTACGCACATACAAGTCGCAATTCACGAAGTTATAAATAACCTTGATCTCGTTCTTGATCTCGAATTCGCGCAAAGTGCGTTCGCGCAGATACTCCGAAATCGCAGTGACGCCATCGCTTTCCTCAATCGAATAGCGTGTGATGGGCAGGTAGGACGGGTCTTGGCCGACCAAAGTGATGTCGGTGCCATGCAGCGTTGTGACGAACGGCAGTTTTTTATGTTTCGTTCCCGCAGCGAGCATCTGCCGCGCCAGCAGTGCACTCACTGAGTGCGGAATCGCGTAGTGCACGTGCAGCAGGTCAAGTTCGTAAAAATCGGCAACCTCAGCCATGCGAGTTGCCAGCGCCAAATCGTACGGGGGGTAATCGAACAGCGGATAACTGGAAACTTCGACTTCGTGATAATGAATATTCGGATGCGGGCCGGTCAGCCGAATGGGCTGCGCGTAGGAAATGAAGTGTATTTCATGACCCAGTTGCGCCAATTCCAGGCCCAGTTCGGTGGCGACTACTCCACTGCCCCCATAAGTTGGATAGCAGGTGATCCCAATTCTCATGCTTCGGCCTTTCGCAACGCCATCCATTGGATGGTTTGCCGAATGCATGGACTCAGTTTTTGGTGGATTGGTTAAAATTTAAAGGAGTCGAGATTGACTCCTGGGTTGTGCCCGCGGCGGCTGCGAATGATGTGTCCATTTTTTCAAGCAAACTCTGGAGCCGCTCCTGAACCTGGTTTTCCAGATCGGTGAATTCAATTCCCATTCCTACTCCAGGATCACTGGCGCGGACGATCCCAGGGGTTTTGATCTTTTCAGAATCCATCCAGAAGATGATAATCACTTCGGTTCCCTGGTTTAACGGCAGCAGAGTTTCAACATAACAGCCGCGGCCGCCGATGTCTGTGGCGTTCGTCTGCATGTGAGCTCGCCGCGTATCTGGAAATCCGATCTCGATGGGAAACAACACTTTATGGCGCACGTACCGTCTCTTGTTTGGCCCGTTCATAGGCGGCCGTTTGCCTGGCGGTTCCGGCGTTAACTCTTTCCACGGAAGCTGCTGCTGTGGGAGTAGCTGCACTCCGGCCTCAATTTTTCGAACAGGACCGGCATCAATCACCCACACTACGCGGAAGCGCGCTTTTCGCTCACCGTACTGAATTCCGATTACCTCCCCAGTTTTGAGTGAATGGTTAATTCCTGAGAGCAAAGCGCCATCGCTGCTGATGTTTCCCGCGCTGGCGTTCTGGAAGAAGGGCCGCGCATCGGCGTCCATTCCCCAGACTCGGACGGGTATATCGGCTTCCAAACGAGATTCAGGCCTGTTTTCCATAGATTCCAACACCAGATTTGTGCGATATGAAGCGACGCTGTTGGTCCAGACGTCTGTAATAATCATACCCCCGCGTGCTACTCCTGCAATTGTCAATCTGCTTTCGGTGGTTACCAAAAGGACGTGCACCTTGGGAAGCCCGCTCAGCCGGAACTACCCGCAAAATCGTGGTAAGAGATTAATTCGATGCTATTGGCTGCCAGCAATTTGGCGGCGGCGGGAGACGTAAGCGCCCTCAACTCCTCGACTCTTGATTCCCGCAATCGGGTCTTAACGAGCGCCAGGTCAGCATCGTTATAACCGGGATGGCAGACGAATTCCCACGTGCCGTGAGGAAGGTCTTGCAAGATGGACTTCATAAGTTGAAGGTCGAGG
>PNAR01000255.1 GCA_003169715.1 Acidobacteriaceae bacterium
CTGAAATCGTATCGTGCGGACAGGGCGCAATTCGCCGCTGCGCTGAACGTCGCCGTGATTGCGCTGACGACGAGCCTGCTGATGTGGTTGGTGGCATTCCTCGATGTCGGGGGCGAATGGTTTCTGATGTGGCAGTCGCACATATGGAATGGGCAGGAAGAAGCATTCCGAATGTTTACCGTTGTCGGTGTGGTGTTTTTGGTTGTGGTGCAACGCGAGCCAACTCCCGATTAGTCGGCAAACCTTCTTTTGGGGGGCTTCCCGCTTGCCCGTGATCCAGTGTAGCCCGCCAGAAACTTGCCAGCCAACGCTGGTTATGGGGGATGCTTAAAATATGGGGACGACGGAAGCGCCGCGCATTTTCTCGCGATTTGCTTGCCGAGTGTAAAATAGCCCCATGAGTCCAGACGTTTTCGAACTCTTAAAAAAAGTCTTGGCTCTCCCGCCCGAAGCCCGTGCTGCTTTGGCTGGATCGCTACTGGAAAGCCTCGACGATACCGTTGACCCATCGGTCGAGGAAGCATGGCGACACGAAATTGCGAGACGCATCGAGGAACTGGATTCCGGCAAAGTAAAACCAATTCCATGGACAGAGGCGCGGCGTCAGATTACCGCCCTCCTCAATGGCCGATAAGTCTCTGGACATTCACCCGTCCGCACTGGCGGAACTCAAGTCTTCCATCACTTGGTACCTCGAACAAAACGAAGCCACCGCCGATAAGTTTGTCGAAGAGCCGACAGGTTTGTCGAATAGATAGATCGAGCAATTGGCCTCGTTACTAGCGTCACCACGACGTTGGCCCAACGCTAGGCGAAGAGTGACCTCGACACTAGGAAGTTTGTTCTTCGTCGTTTTCCTTATGCGGTCATTTACGACGAAAGGAAATCAGTGGTTAGAATCTTGGCCATCGCCCACGGACACCGGCAGCCTGGATATTGGAAGGACCGTGTTTAACAATTTTAGAAAAATGGGAAAAATGCGGGGACAGACCGGACGTTCCCCTTTTTCTCGACCGTCACAGACTTGCCTGGTTTCCAGTAAACCGCAGTAAACTGGGGAACGTCCGATCTGTCCCCAGTTCCGTCCCCCCAATTTACTCCCTATGATCCTTGTGCCTTAACTTCTAAGAACGTTTCGTGAATGCTATGACAGCCATGAAAGGCATCAAGTTTGCGTGGCTGTGCCTTCCATGTTCTAATCTCGCGCATGAAGATGCTAGCGACTTTTCTTCCCGCAGTCTTATTTCTTTTCGTTTCAGTGTTTACGCAAGCCTCGGGTGAACGAATCGTTATCATGCGTGCGGAAACAATCACTGACGACCCTCACTCGACGTTAATGGACACTTGTGTTCTGGTCTATCCGGATGGCCGTTACCGTATGGAAAAGTCGTACGATATGATCGCAGGGATGGATCCCAGGAAGACAAAGGTGTACCTTGGCACATTGCCAGATAGCGACCTAAGAGACCTAGAATCGGTTTTGAATGACGAGAAGTTTGAGCAGATCAAGACAGCGCGTCGGCAACTCGATTTCAGGGGTACCGTAAATGCCCTTCTTGTGACAGTTCCGCGCGGGCACAGCGTCCAGGTCCTGATGTTTAACAATAGCTTCGAGCGCAAACCGTTCGACAAAGATCTGAAAGCGTTCTCAAAAGCTCTCGAAAATATTGTGAAACGCAAAGTGGCCGTGGCGAAGACGGAAAAAGGGAACGATTGCGGAGCGCTGCGGGCTAACCAGTGAACTTCGCGGCATCGAGATCAAGGGCGGTTCTGCAATGGCAAGTTCCGCGGCCTTGGATTGCGGATTCTTCCCGAATCAAAAAATGATTGAAGACCTATTACAAAAGTACAATGTCCGCTCTCTTGCCGCCATGTTGTAAAAGAACACAGAATATTGGACGCTGATTTGGGTAACAACGCACCGACCTTCGATTTCGGTATTGTCGAACCAAAAGTTAATTCATGGTTCGAAACCGCCCTCCTCTACGAGGGCCAAGGGACGGTGAAGCTAACATCCCCAAAAGGGACGGTAACTGGGCCATTTGTGGCGCAATTCGGCGACGACGGAACTTCTCGGATAGAGACGGTCTTCGAAAGGCTTTCTCCGACTGATCCTGACCACGACGGTGGACCCATCGCATTTCTCTGCGGTGCTAAGCCGGAACAGTTTGGGAAGATGATGCGCTGGAGTTTCAGCGGCATGCAGAATCCATGCCAGAGCCTTTCTTTCGCGACTGCAGCCGGGACATTCCTGTCCACGGGTAAAGTTGAGTGGGCTGGGATGAATTGGGGTACGGCACCCACCCGGCTGCGGTTCTTTGTGCGAGAGGGGAAATTCGAAACTAAAAATACAAATCCTCCGAGATATTTTGTTATCCCACTTTTCAATTGCGTAGCTGCGCTTACGAACGTGTTCTATGGTGAACACCCACTCAGAATCTTTCCGACACCGCAGGTACCGAACAACGTTCCGCCAGAAATCAGAGTCACGGCGAATTTGATAGCCAACGAGAAGAATTCGGTTTTGGCTTTCACTGTTGACGAGAAGCTATGTTTTATAGAGCGAGTGCCTGATTACGAAGCTCATCTAGCCGGACTGAAGACCGGAGGCGCGCGTCGCAGGATAACAGCAGTTCTTGTCGGAGATATGGGTGCCAATTCGGTTGAAACGCTCGCGGATTTCAACTCGTGGTTTCCATACGAAATATTCTCCGCCCTAGGTTTTGCTTCGGGTGTGGAAGTCGGTTGGCCCTGGATCGAGATTCGCGATGATCAGGGGAGATTGATTCGGCGATTACATGGCGGCACTCGAATCCCTTCGTTTTCCGAAGTCCAGGAAGTTTTCGGGCAATTCTCGCGGCCCGGAACGGGGGATTTCGTTACTCGCTTCCTCCTGTTACCCGAGGAAGAGCGGACATATCTGCAAGTTGTGATGAACCACGCTCGCCTAGGAACTTTCGGATCGCACATGCATCTTCATGATCTTCTCGATCACTTGGTTCGTGCTCTGGAGTGTGTGTGCCGTGAATTCAAACCAAGGCTTACGCAGCAAGACTTGCTATCGGGGCTAACGGTTGAGATGCAAAAACAGGTTAAGGAGCTCATAAAAGAGTTTGCGACCAAATTCAGAGAGCTTGCAGATGATGCGAGGGGATCTGGAAACGTGGAGGATTATCGTCTCCTGGCAACAATTGTTGGCCAAGCAGAGACCATCGCCCAAGCCAACAAGCTGGGGCTAGCGGTAGTGGCGTTGCTCAACAAACTCGTGCTCCATGATGCCGAGGTGTTAGACAAATTTTTCGTATCTAAGGGGCGTCCCGACTGGGCTACTCTGGTTAGTAAGTATAGAAACGCGACAATTCATGAAGGATACCTTGACTTTTCAAAGAAACATGACCCCCGGGAGGTAGTCCAATTGTGCTTGCATTTAAAGGACGTGCTAACGCGCATCATTCTGAAAAAGTGCGGGTACAGCGGAACATACGATTGTTTGCTCCGTCATATCTATGGGCCACAGCCAATCGATTGGGTTTGCGTTGACACGGATGCCTCACAACTGGGCTTTACATAAGGCTGGTGGCCCACATCTCCATTTTGGGACGGTGCCCCACATCCGCCGCGGCTGCAGATGTGGGTCTTTTGCTCTCGATTCACCGCTCTGCCACCGCCAGCGGTTTCGGGGGCTGGCCCACCTTTGCATCACCACTGAATAGGCCGGCCCACTCTTGCGCGGTTTTCGCAAGAGCCTGCCCTGAGCTTGTCGAAGGGGTGGGAATTTCCAACTGCGTGCAGCAATTCTCCGAACCGCTGTAAAATCCGAACGGAAGATGTCGAAGCAAATCCAAACCTAACCTCCCTACTTTTACAAGAGCGCAAAGGCGCGCCACCGGTCCGAAAAACAGATCTCTTGTCCCTGCTTCTCTCTTGGCATATACTTGTGTATATGCCAAACAACAAAGACCAATCCATAGCGCGCAAGGCGAAAGTGTTCATGAACAACCGCAGCCAGGCGGTCCGACTGCCCAAGGAGTTTCAGTTCCGCACCCAGGAGGTGTTCATTCGCAAAGAGGGGAGCGAGGTAGTGTTGTCGCCCCGACCATTTAATTGGAATTCCTATCTGGCGGACGCGCCTGCGGCTTCGGCAAGGTTCATGGAGGGGGTAGAAGACCTGCCGGTGCAGGAGCGCGAGCGCTAATGCTCCGCTACATGCTGGATACTGACGTCTGCTCCTATGTGATGAAACGTTCCCATGATCCGCTCTTGCGGCGTCTGCAACGGGTCCCCGTCAGCGACGTTTGCGTCTCTGTAGTTACCAAGTCTGAGTTGCTCTATGGAGTTGAAGTATCTCCCCGCCGCCAGCAGGACGAAGCGGCGCTGAATGCTTTTCTGAATTACGTGGCAGTCCTGGATTTTCCCGACGCGGCGTGTCTGCACTACGCGCAGATTCGCACGCAGTTGAAGAAATCGGGAAAGATGATTGGAGCGAACGATCTGTTCATCGCCGCCCACGCCCGCAGCCTGGGCTTAACGCTCGTCACGCACAACTCGCAGGAGTTTCGACGAGTTCACAGGTTAACGATTGAGGACTGGGCCCTAGTTGACTGAGTTGAAAAGACCGGGGAGAGACGGGACGCTCACTAATTTTCATTTGCCGAATAACTGGGAAACGTTTCCGTCTGTCCCCAATTTTCCCTACGAACACTTTTCCACAGCCATCCATCCCAGCTTGTGACATCTGACCTTGCCGTCCACCACCGAATCATTCCATCATTGTCCCAGCACTAGGACTAGAGGGCGATCTCGTCCCGAGTCCATGAGGTGAAATGCGGTGGCAACTACATGATTCCAAAGAACTCAGGATTTAACTTCTTTAGAAATCGGTAGTTGGCAGCAAAAGTCCGCGAACTCTATGACTTTTAAATGCTTTACGAAATGGGGGTAGGGGAGTGAAAGTCGCCGTCCCCTTATGCCAGCACTGGATGGACAACACCACCCGCTGCGGTTCGCCCGCCATGCGCCGCACGCGATACTGCTACTCCCATAAGCGTGCGCATGGGCAGAAAGCGAGAAAAATTACTGAGCGGACGCGCCAGCGCTGGTTCGAATCCGCGCCCCTGAGAGACCCCGCCTCCGTACAGCGCGCCCTGATGCGAGTCCTGAACCGCCTGCTCTCCGGCGAGATAGACCACAAGCAGGCCGGGCAGATCATCACTAAACTCCAATCGGTGAGCGCGAAGAACAATCGGCAAATCCCCTCCGGGAATAAAAGGAGAATATGAGTGCCCAAAAAACACTTGCAATGTGTGTACGTTGTGGGTACATTATGTATATGCGTACGCACATTGTGCGCACGCTGAAGGGGTCAAAAATATGGCAACGGGAGCAGTAAGAACTGATCGTATAGCTCTGCGCACAAGCAAAGAGCAGAAATCATTTTTGGAGAAAGGGGCAAGTGCAACCGGGCAGAATCTTACAGAGTTTGTCTTGTCGAGTGCTCAAGAGAAAGCCGAAATGGTTTTGGCCGACCAAAACCGTTTTGTGATTTCCCCGAAGCAGTGGGACGCTTTTGTGACAGCCCTCGATAGGCCAGCGTCTCTCAAAGAGAACCTGGCTCGATTGATGTCTCAACCGTCAGTCCTTGAACAATAAAAACAATTCCCTTTCCGCAGTAGAGCCGCTAGCAGAGCATCACATCTGTAATACGTTCGACTGCGGAAAGCATGAATCTCTTACCGGCTGGCTGAAACGGTACGCCCTGGAATCCCAAAAAGCAAAATCAGCTCGAACGTTCATCGTTCACCGTGAGAATGCCGTGGTTGGCTACTATTCTCTTTGTGCCTCTAGCATTAATAGAAATGAAGCAAGCAAACGGGCTGCCAAAGGTCAACCAGCCCGCCCCATCCCAGCCATTTTACTGGCAAGACTAGCGATCGATAAAAGCGAACAGGGCAAGGGACTGGGAAAAGCCTTACTCAAAGATGCACTGTCACGATCACTGAACGCTGCCAATGAAATCGGAGCTAGGGTAATTCTCGTTCACGCGATTGATGAAGAAGCCAAGAATTTCTATAGGAAGTTTGGATTTGAAACATCACCCGTGAACGATCTCCACCTAATGCTGTTAATGAAAGACCTGGAGAAATCTCTAAGCTCTACACCGACGACGCCTCGCTCTTGACTACGCGATACCTGGTTAGAAAATTTTATTTTCTTCAAGAGCTATAGTTCTAATTAAGAAATGGAGCACCCGCCGCCCACTGGATTCGCGCTACACGGACGAAGAACTACGAGATGCGAAAAGGGTTTACGAGAAAGCCACAAGCGGACGCGCCCGCGACGCAAACCAAGAACTACATAACGCCGAGCGGACTGGAGCGCCTCAAAGATGAGCACCGGTTTCTGCTCACCAGGGAACGCCC
>PNAR01000029.1 GCA_003169715.1 Acidobacteriaceae bacterium
CGGGAGTTTTCTCCACACAGATGTTCTTGCTCCCATCCCAATACGAGTGCCAACTCGCCCGCAGTCTGGCCACATTTTTCGGCGTCAACAAATCCGACGTTTCCGTCAGGTGTGCGCGTGGGTCGAAACCAAATCTGCCGGCGCCGCCAAACTCGGTATCGATTCTGTAAATATCCTGCAACAGTTGCCCCTCATCTATGAACCTCGGTGTATTCTGAAAAGCGGTGCAGTTCTCCAGTCGCGCGACATTGCGGCCGAGCACAGTAGTCCCGCTTCGGTGCAGACCGCACAAGAACACATACTTGCACCTGTTTTTATCGTCGTTCTGCATACCTAGGAAGAGACCGCATTGGCCCCGCTTTTACTTACAGAGGATCTCTGGCGCACGTGCCTAATTGCCACGAGAACGAACCCCGGCAGTACTGCCTTGATTAGCTGCTTTGGGTACCACCTCGTCCATGCCCAAGAGCGCCGCAAAAAAGCACCAACATCTGCGCCAAAGCAATACAAAGCTCCAATTGCAGCGGACGTTTTTCCACGATCTCGAAGCACTTCCTCATCAATACCTAACCCCTTTGTCAACGAGTAGCCATACTTGGCAAATTGTGGCTCATACTTCCGCGCAATGTGTTGATAATAATGCTTAAAGAAAGACTCCGTCAGGAGCTTGGACCATCGATCGAAATATTTCTTGTTGTAACTCCCGCTTGTTCCTTCCATCACGCGCTCCGGAACGCGCAAGCCAGATGGATTATGCCACTGGGTTACGGTATGAAATTTATCTTCCCTTGATGGCTCCGGAACACGCGTGCCGATGAAGGCCGCGATTTCCTGATGATACCTGTCGGGCTTCTCGACGTAATCTTCGTAGCGTAACTCGTATACATTCTTCAAATATCTCCTGTCTTCTTCAAAAAGCTCATGGCAGCGCAGCCAATGGTCAAACAGGTTGTAAAGCGAAGTTACGTTCACCTTCCATTTCTGGGTGGCCAGACCCACTGGAACCGGATGGCGTCTGATAACTACGAAGTACGAGTCGGGAAATGCTGCTTGCAGAAAACGTGTCATGAGAAGGTTCCCTGGAGTCTTCTCCACGAAGATCGTCTTGCTCTTATCCCAATATAAATGCCAACTCGACAGGAGCTTAGCCACGTTCCCCGGCGTTAACAAACTTGACGCTTCTGTCAGGTGCGTGCGTGGATCGAATCCGAATCTGCCATCTCCACCATGCTCAGACGCAATCGGATAAACATCTTGCAGAAACTGTCCCTCGTCCTCGAGTACACCCGTATTCTTGAGGCCGGTACAGTTCTCCAGTCTCGCAACATTGCGACCGAGCACGCTCGTTCCGCTTCGGGGCAGCCCGCACACAAACACATACTTGTAATTATTTTTGTCCTCGGTTGGCATAGTCGTTTCTTTGCTTTATCGGCTCCTTCTTACTTCTCGCAGAGTCTCCACGAGATGAGTCGCCACCTGCCGCTGCGGACGAGAACTGCAGATGAATAGAGCGCCTACAAGCACACCAACCGGCCCGCAGATGAGCAGTTGCGCCAGCGGGGCCAGATTCACAACCTGAATGCGCGTTAACCAGGTTACAACAAAGACGACTATCCAAACAGGTAGATGCCGAAGGAACACCATCCACAAATCCGCTGTCCTCACGGGACCGCACCGTCCGACACAAAAATAGAAGACGGGTACTCGAATCAAGAGATTGGAAGCGGAAAAAGCGATCGCCACACCCACCGGCCCAAATGGCAGACCGACAATAAAGGATAAAAAAGTCGCACAAGAGTTATACGATTGAGCCACTAACATATCCCGGCCGCGCCCCTGACTGGTAAATAACCAAGCAGAAGAAGCGGCAAGCGGGGCGCAAAAAGCCGCAATTGTGAACCCTCCAAAAATGACGGCCGCCTGCTCCCACTTTGGTCCCAGTAGGACGAGGGTGAGCGGGCGGGCCAGTGCAAGGAATAGGCCTGTGAAAAAGAAGCCTGTTAAGGCGATGGCTTCATAAAGTCGTAGAAATGTAGATCGGTATCGCTGTGGCTGGGATTGTAATCGGGATAAGGCCGGTATGAAAACGGCGTTAATCGGGCTAAGAAACTGTTCCAACGGCCGGATGAGCAGGTCGCTTGCTCTGGAATAGAGGCCCACTGCAGCGGGCCCGTAGACCCGACCGATTAAAAGGTTGTCACTACCCCGGGCAACAGAGGTGATAAAATCACCCGCCGTTCGATGGAGTCCAAAAGTCAGTAAGGGACCTATTCCGCTGCGCCTACTGGGTAACTGTGGACGCCAGCGCGAGATTGACCATGTGAGCAAAAGCCCCGTCCCCTCCGTGGACAAACTAGAGCCGACCAAGGACCAGTAGCGGTACCCCAGCAATGCCATAACCACTCCGGTAATAACGCCGACTGCCATGGAAACGACTTCGATCAGCGCCAACGCCTTGAAGCGCATCTGTCGCTTAAGCAAGGCTTGATGTTGGACGGCAGAGCCGCTGATGAGGTAAGTGATGGAGAGGAGCAGCGTAATATTTGTCAACCGGGGATTATGATAAAACCAGGCGACAGCCGGCGCCGAGGCGGCCACAACCAGAGTGCTCAAAGCGCTAACCGCGATATTTATCCAAAAAAGATTGGATACTTGAGCGTGCGTAATTCTTTCCCGCTGCACTGTGGCGATAGAAAGACCGGCATCCTTAAAGACGCGTAGGAAGCTTGTGACAGTTGTTACCATTGCCACAAGTCCAAAATCCCCCGGCGTCAGCAGTCGCGCCAGGATCATCGTGGAGATCAGACTTAGTAGAAACTTTGCTCCCTGGGCCGACATGGTAACAGCCCCGCTCGATATTGTGTGCCCCTTGAGGTTCCTGAGCAGATGGTCGGTTTCAAAATGCTCTTGGTGGCGATCATTCTCCTCTGCCTCGATCGAACACGTCGGCGCCGAGCCACTGGGTGCGATTCGGCCGCCAGGAGTACGAGGATTTTCGATGTTCATTGAGTTGCTCGCGCGCTCAAACGGCAGACTTCGTGCCACAGCTGCCAAATTGCGACCTACCCTTTTCCGTCTGTGCCGCCATGACTCTAGTGAGAAGCTTGTCGAGTGATCTTGAGACCGCCTCCGGACCGTAGGTTTGCAACGCGCCTTGCGCCGCAGTGCGTGCGTAGCAGCGACTCTGTATCACCTGCTTGAGGGCCGCTGCAATTGTCTCTGCCTTATTATCCTGGATATAAGTGATTCCGCTTTCGATTTCCGGCTCCAGCGTGCCCATTGGCGTGCTGATCACGTGAGCGCCTGCAGCCAGATACTCGATGATTTTAAAGGCAAAGACATTTCCAGGGGTCTCGCTGAGGTCGTGCGGATTGATGCCGATTCTCGCCGAGCAAAGCAGAAGCGCGTTTTCACGCCGGTTGAGCAGTCCGTCAAATACTATCCCGCGGCTGTTGACCGCCAAGCGGCGCAGTCGATCGGTCAGTTCACCCGCTCCCGCGATATGGAGCTCCCAGTCCGAGGGTCCCACCATATCCCATGCCTTTATCAATTGCTCAAGGCCCTTAGTTCTGAAGAGTGTGCCCGAGAACACCACCCAATTTCTCCTGGAATCTACCGTGGGCTTAGTTGCGTTCGCGATTTCATCACTCACTACTCCGCGGAGAAGAAGCTGCGGTATTGAAGACGGCAGTTGTGTCAGCAGATGCGGTGTCACACCGATGACTGCGGAAACCAGGTTGAAAACCGCTCTCACGTTGGAAAGGTGCCGCCTTGTCTTGAATCCAGCCTCTTGCTCTCCCTTGATGTTAACAAACACATCATCTTCGTACTCCAGGATGACGGGAAGACCCAGACGCCGAGAGGCGTGCTTCGCACAACTCATCTGTGCAAGCTTGAGATTGTATATGATAACCGCGTCAAACGGAGCAGCTCGATGCCGCGCCTGAAAGAGGCGAACTGTGCGAAGACCCGACCAGATCGCATTTAAGAATCGAATAGGCAAAGCAGAAGCGTAGTAGATGGGGATGTCCGGATGAAATGGCTCCGGTTCGCAAAAGGCGGGATAGAATTTGAGCCCCCGTTCAATGACTTCACCTTGCGAGAAAATTTCCACATCGTGCGAACTCC
>PNAR01000218.1 GCA_003169715.1 Acidobacteriaceae bacterium
GGCCGTGGACTCCGGATCCTTTGGGGTATTCATGAACGGCAGGCGCGTGGCCACCGAGACTTTTTCCATCAAGCAAGGACCCAAGGGCAGTACCGTGACTTCCGAGTTCAAGGCTGACGGAGCTTCAGAGACGTCCACGCAGGATTCCGAACTTCAATTGAATGCCGCTGGCGAACTGGAGAAGTATGAATGGAAGGAAGTGAGTCCCGGCAAGACCCAAGCCGTGGTCTTGCCGAACGACAATTTCCTTATCGAGCGGGTGACGACCAATCCTGCTGACAAGCCTCAGGAGCAACCATTTATGCTTCCCGCCTCGACCAGCATTCTTGACGACTATTTTTTTATTCAGCGGGAAGTTCTGGTGTGGAAGTATCTGGCAATTGGCTGCCGTCAGGACAAAGGTCAGGTGCAGTGTGTGGCGAATCAAAAAACACAATTTGGCACTCTTGATCCTCACTCGCGAAGCTCCATGGCTGTGAGCATGGCATTTTCGGGCAAAGAGAAAATTCCGATTCGAGGAGTAGAACGCGAGCTCAACCGGTTTACTCTTAAAACCGAGAATGGCGACTGGTCGCTGTGGCTTGACGATCAGTTCAAGCTGGTACGGATATTGATTGCAAGCGACAATACCGAGGTCCTTCGGGACTAACTGTAGAGACGCAGCTTCCTGCGTCTTCCACGTCGAACAAAAGACGTAGCAAGCTACGTCTCTACGAGAAGTCATTCATTGTAGGAAGTTTCCTCCTCAGGAGGAGAAATTCGCCAGCGGTAAGGCCAGGATCGCACTTCCATGTCTCTAATTGATGTACGCACCAGCCGCGTTCTGATCACCATTCTGCTCTTCGCGCTGGTGCTGGGTTTTCTTTACGTCGCGCATCATACGCTTATAGCGTTCTTATTTGCTGTTTTCTTCGCCTACCTGGTGGATCCCGCGGTTTCGCGTTGCGAGAAGTGGATGCGCAGCCGCGGCGGCGCGATTGCAGTGATTTATGTATTGCTGCTTGCGCTTTTAATTACGTTTTTCTTCTTCGTGGGGCCGCAGATTGGGCGCCAGGCGCAAAAACTCACAACGGCTTTGCCGACGGTTGATGGCAAAGTCAACGTGACGGGCATTGGAGAAATAACCGAAAGGATTGGCAACGAACATGGTTGGAGCCGGCCCACGATTAACCGGCTGAAAGGATTTCTGTATCAGCATCAAAACGACATCGTTCATCTTGCTCAACGGTTTGGTATTCGAGTCGCCGAAGTAGCCCAACAGTCCTGGTTGATCATTGTTGTTCCGTTGCTCGCCGCGTTTTTCCTTAAAGATGGCCGCGCCTTCAGCGAGGTGGCGTTATCGTTCGTACACACCAAGCCACAGCGGGAATTTTTTCAGGGCGTGCTCGACGATATGAACCAGATGCTGGCGCATTTCATTCGCGCCCAGTTGACCCTGGCAGCGTTGTCATGGGTGGTTTATACGGGCTTCATGTCGGCGATGAGCGTTCCGTACGCTCTTGTGTTGGGCACGGCTGGCGGAATGATGGAGTTTATTCCCGTGGTCGGTCCACTGGTTGCCGCAATGGTGATCATCGGAATAGCAGTATTGATGACTTACCCTCACTGGCTGGTGTTACTTATTTTTCTAGCGGTGTGGAGATTGATTCAGGATTACGTAATTTCACCTCGAATTATGGGCCGGAGCCTCGAACTGCATCCGCTGGCGGCTATTTTTGGAGTCCTCGCTGGCGCTGAAATTGCCGGCGTACTTGGGGTTTATCTTTCCATCCCGGTGATGGCGAGCCTGCGAATTGTGTGGAGGCGCTGGCGATTGTATGCAGAGAAGAAGCGCTTCGGGCCGTTGAACGACTATTCGTTTGGGACCGAGATCAGTCCGCATCCATAGCGATTGAAATAGCCAACGACCTGTACTGAGTTTCGGCTACTCGCGAGATCCTTCGCAAGCTCAGGATGACGTCTCAGAATAAACATAAACTTCAAACTTCAGTACCGCCGGCGTGAGTGCCATCGAGCAGGCGACTGTACTGTTGTAAAATTCCAACATACCTATGGCGAACAAGATTTCTGTGGGAATACTGGGAGCGACCGGGATTGTTGGGCAGAGATTTGTCCAGATGCTGGAAGATCACCCGTGGTTCGAGGTGGCATGGCTGGCTGCGTCCGACCGCTCTGAAGGCCGATTGTATGGAGAAGCCGCGCGCTGGAAGTTGAAGACGGCGATCCCAGCGCGGGTCGCCGAAATGCGCGTTTCTCCGGCAAAGCCAGAGGGCGCACCCAAACTTATTTTTGCCGCACTGGACGCATCCATTGCTGCCGAAATGGAGCCGTTGTTTGCCGAGGCGGGATGCGCCGTGATTACGAACTCCAGCGCATTGAGAATGCAAAAGGATGTGCCTCTGGTGATTCCCGAGGTGAATCCCGATCATATTAAGCTGCTGGAATGCCAATCGTGGCGAAAGAAGTCGGGAGGCTTTGTGGTCACCAATCCGAACTGCTCGGCCATTGGCCTGGTGCTGGCGCTCTCCCCGCTACAAAAACTTTTTGGAATCGAGACCGTCATGGCGGTCACGATGCAAGCAATCAGCGGTGCCGGATATCCCGGAGTGGCTTCGATGGATATTCTCGGAAACGTGATTCCTTACATTGGCAAAGAAGAAGAAAAGATGGAGG
>PNAR01000083.1 GCA_003169715.1 Acidobacteriaceae bacterium
CTCTTCCCGAACACTGAAGTTGGTTTCCCCCGAAGCGCAGAGTAAACTTAGGAGAGTTCCCGCGGAGTAAATGATCAATGGTTGCGCACAATGGAGTGATTGTCAGGAACCGCGAAATACTTGGAGGAACACCCGTGTTCCGAGGAACTCGCGTTCCTTTCCAGGCACTTTTGGATTATCTCGAAAGCTGCCAAACCCTAGATGACTTTCTCGATGACTTTCCCACCGTCGCCCGCGAAGCAGCCATCCACGCCTTGGAGCACGCGAAATCACTCGTCGTCAGCGCATTGTGAAGAAGTTGCTGTTGGACGAGTGTATTCCCCGAAAGTTTAAGAACCATTTGCCCGGCCATGAGAGCGTTACTGTTCGGAGGCAGGTCTCGCAGGCAAGAAAAATGGGGATTTGTTATCTTTCGCCGAAGTTTCGGGCTTTCAGGTATTTCTTACCCTGGATCGAGGAATCGAGTACGAGCAAAACTTGACACGCCGAAACCTCGCTGTGGTCCTCATCCGAGCTAAATCCAGCAGGTTGGCTGACCTGCTTCCTTACGTGCCGGAGATTCTTTCTGCGCTCGGCTCCATCGAAGCTGGCCAACTTGTTCACGTCTCCTAAAATCGGCGGTAGACACCGCAGGGCGGCGGCCCGCGGGGACAAACCTCAAGGAACTGAACCCCTAAGAGCCATTGCCTCAATCGCGGATTCCAGAGCCGTGGGTTCGAGGGCCGAACCGACAAGTAAGAATATATATCCGTTAGATTCCGAAACGTATCCGAATGCCCTGACGACATTCTCACCCGGTCTTCCCGCGAATAGCCGGTATCCCTCTTTTCCGTCCAAGTGGACGGCCGTTTGAGCCCCCATTGGGACCAATCCACTGCCCCCTAAGCTGCCAGTCATCATCACTTCCGCAAGCTTTCCGAGGGGGTAGCGCTTTCGATCAAGATAGGACGTTTTGAGCTTGTAACCTGCCAAAAAAATTCGGTAGGCCGGAATCGAACCCGGCGTTGTTGCGATGGTTACATCAATCTCCGGATTTCCGCATAGGGGGCCGCGACAATCGGAATGCGGAGCGGATTTGTGCCCCTCCCCTGGCTGCAATTCTAAAGTTCCGGGAAGGGCAATCGTCATCCCCAGTGCACGATTCCTGTAAATATTCCCATGCACAATGTTTCCGCGAAGGCTTTCAAGCGGTGGGTTATCCTGGGCGTAACCGGGAGGCACTAGCAGCGCGGAAACCACAAGCCCTATGACTATCCGCACATATTTTTGCGAACGGATTGTTGCGCCGAAATTTCGAGGGCTTGCAGGGATGCACCAGATTGATATCTTTCGGTACACCAAATGATTCGGCAAATTCGAAAGACTCCAGTGCAGAACAATTACCGCACTACCCGTTTTCGCTTTCGGCGCGCTTCCAGGTAATCAGGTCGCCGATCGTTGATCCGCTGGTGCTGGCGACAGGCTGCTTGTAGGCTTCCACCTCGACGCGGGAGGCTTCCTCGCCGACGGCCTTGATGCTGAGTCCAACCTTCTTTTCTTCGGGATTCATTTTGATAATCTTGAAATCATGTTCAAGGCCAGGCTCGAGTTTAATTTGCTGCCCGTTGGCGTCCTGGGCCTCAGAATTATGGCAAAGACCCTCTACGCCCTCGGCGATTTCTACAAAAGCGCCGAAGGTAGCAACGCGCAGAACCTTGCCGTGCACAACGTCTCCAACATGATGACCCTGGAAAAAGGTCTCCCACACATCCGGCTGAAGTTGCTTCACTCCCAATGACAGGCGACGCTTGTCGGGTTCGATCGCCAAGACTAGGGCTTTCACGCGATCGCCCTTTTTCAGAATCTCCGATGGATGCTTCACCCGCTTGGTCCAGCTCAAATTGCTGACATGAACAAGCCCGTCAATTCCATCGTCAATTTCAACGAAGGCTCCAAAATCGGTCAGGTTGCGGACCCGGCCTTCCACCGTCGCGCCGACGGGATATTTGTGATGCAGTTCGTCCCAGGGATTCGCCGCAAGCTGCCGCATGCCGAGCGAAATACGCCGCTCCTGCGGATTCACGTTAAGCACGACGCAATCCACGTGGTCATCCACATTCACCAGCTTAGAAGGATGCTTAACGCGTTTGGACCACGTCATCTCGCTGACGTGAACCAGTCCCTCAATACCCTGCTCCAACTCTATGAATGCCCCGTAATCAGTGACGCTGATGACGCGCCCACCCACGTGCGCCCCGACTGGGTAGCGGTGTTCCGCATCCAGCCACGGGTCTGGCGTGAGCTGCTTGAATCCCAGCGAAACCCGCTGTTTGTCTTTGTCAAACTTCAACACCTTTACCTGAATCTGATCGCCGACATTCACCAGGGCGCGAGGATGAGTCAGACGTCCCCAGGACATATCGGTGATATGCAGGAGGCCGTCAATTCCGCCGAGATCCACGAACGCGCCATACTCAGTCAGGTTCTTGACCACGCCGGTAAGGATGCTGCCTTCTTCGAGATGTTCCAGCGTCTTCGACCGCTTATCGCTCTGCTCTTCTTCCAGCAACTGTTTCCGCGAGACGACGATATTGCCGCGCTTCTTATTCAGCTTGACGATGGCAACTTCAAGCTTCTCGCCCTTTGCCGTGTCAAGATTGCGGACCGGCCTTATATCCATTTGAGAGCCGGGCAAAAATGCCCGTGCGCCCATAATGTCAACGGTAAGGCCGCCCTTAATGCGTTCGATCACTGTCGCCAGAATCGGCTTCTTTTCGTTGTACGCTTTCTCAATCTCATCCCACGCACGCAGCCGCTGCGCTTTCTGGTGTGAGAGGTTGATGTAACCTTCCTCGGTCTCACCTTTGTCCCGCATGACGTTGATTTCGTCTCCGGGCTCGAAGCGTGGCGTGCCGTCATGGTCGAGCACTTCTGCAAGAGGGAGCATGCCCTCAGACTTAGCGCCAATGTCCACCACGACGTGAGTAGCAGTAAGCTTCAGAACGGTGCCCTTCAGAACATGATCGTCACTGACGGCTTCTGCGCTCTCGGTGGTAAATGTCGCCAAGGCGGATGCGAAATCGTCCGAAGTCGCGGCGGTCTGTTTGTCGTCGTGGGTGGAATTTGAATCGCCCTGTTCGGCTGTTTGATTAGAATCGGAGCCCTCAGTTGCGTCTGCGGCTGGCTCAGGCATCGGTTCAGTCATGGTTGATGTCGCCGAATCCTGGTTGTGGGCGTTGTTGTCGTCGGGCAAAGTTATGGCCTCTCTGGGGCGTTCTCGCACATCGTGCGGGATGGATGCGGGCTGTTCAGCGGACGGCTGGTGATAGTCTTAGGTTGTGATGGGCCCGCCCTGGCGGACGGACTTGAACAATCCCAGCGGTCGGACGTTTAAGAGCAAACCCGCGTCCCAAGGGAACACTTCGACTATAGCAACCGCTTCCGAACAGTGTCAAACGTCAAACCGTAACAATTGCGGAAGAATTGGCTCGCGCAGCGACAGCAACCCCTTCGACTTAGCTCCCGGCAGGCCTCGGCTGTCTGCTTCCGCACCCCTTCCATCATCTGCTACTCTGCGTTGGATGGACTACCTTTGGACTCCCTGGCGTTACGCCTACGTAAGTGAGGCCGAAAAAAGCGGGGGATGCATCTTCTGCGAGCTCCCTAAATTGGACGACAATAAGGCTCTCATCGTTCATCGCGGCCGGTATTGCTTCATAATCCTCAACAGCTTTCCCTATTCGCCCGGACACGTGATGATTGTTCCTTTCGTGCATCTCGATCAAATGCAGAGGCTGGCAAAGGAAACCGCCCACGAAATGATGGATTTGTCCCAAAAGATGGAAGGCGTCCTGCGCCACCTTTATAACCCGGACGGAATTAATCTGGGAATGAACATTGGTAAAGCCGCTGGCGCAGGGGTGGCAGGGCACGTCCACATGCATGTTCTGCCCCGCTGGGTTGCGGACGCCAATTTTATCTCTGTTGTAGGAGAAACCCGTGTGCTGCCGGAGAATTTGGAAACTACTCACCAGAGAATAAGAGCAGCCTTGAGAGATCTCTAATAGCGGCGCGACGGGTGGTCCCCGCCTTCTAGTGTGCCAGTGAGCGATGGCCGTTCCAGGTCGGAAGGATACTTCTACCAGAGTAAGGCCTCAAAAATGCAACGTCACCCTGATTGATCTTTGTGGGATCGGACTGTCGCTCAGAGTGACGTTCCTGTCGGAGAAACTGCCCCATATGTACCTACAGGGCAAATTAGAAAAAACTTAAAGTAATGGCGGACTTCAGTTGTCACGAATTTGTAAAACGTTGTTTTCCATAGATACAGTCGCCAGACTGTCGGGTTGGGCAAAGTTCAACAGGAGTCTAAGAAAGAGGGGATCGTTCGCGAAAAAAGGCCATTACCACCTTAAAGCTCGCTGGCTTCTTTGCCGATTAGAAACTTAAGACGATAAGCAGAAGCTCGTTCATTCTGTGGAGAATCGCCATGAAGATAAATGTACTGCTGGTCGAAGACAGTAAGTTATTGAAGATTACTGGAGAGCGTTTGCTCACGAAGGCCGGATTTTTGGTAGTTACCGCCCAAGATGGGGAAGAGGCATTGAAGATTGTGCGCGCGTCGGCCCCGGATGTAATTTTGCTCGACATGCTTCTTCCGAAACTCGGAGGCCAACAGGTACTACAGGCTCTCAAGCTGGATCCTGTGACTGCTGGTATTCCCGTCATTATCCTGAGCAGTCTGTCCCAAAAAAATGAGGCGATGCTGATCAAGGCTGGAGCAGCTGCATATTTTGAAAAGGCCAAATTGCTGGAGGATGTTAACTCAGGCAGGCTGCAACAGGCGATCGAGCAAATAGTCCTCGAGTCAAAACTGGGGAAGCCACAAAAGTTGGCGGCAACCACGAGTGCCTAGCCCGGTCGAATCCAGAAGACACTCAACGGCTGTATTGATTTCTTTTCTTATCTTTATGCCGTTCGATTCCCAGCTGAATTAATTTTTCGATCAGCGCGGGATAGGAGACCCCGGTTGCAGCCCACATTTTTGGGTACATGCTGATGGAAGTGAACCCAGGCATAGTATTGATTTCGTTGAGATAAAGTTTTCGTGTCTTCGGCTCCATCAGAAAGTCAACGCGCGCCAGTCCCGAACAATCCACGGCTTTGAAGGCGCTGATGGCCAGCTGCCGAACTTTTTTGGTTTCGGTTTTGGCTAACTTGGCGGGAATTATGAGTTCAGATCCTTCGTCAAGATATTTCGCGGTGTAGTCGTAGAACTCTTTGCCCGGAACAATCTCGCCGGGGACGGAAGCCTTGGGATCGTCATTGCCCAGGACGGCACATTCAATCTCCCGCGCCTTTTGCTTTCTGCCGCCGACGCCTTGTTCAATCACAATTTTACGGTCAAATTTTGCGGCTTCTTCAATTGCAGGGCCGAGTTCCTTTGGGTCATGCGCCTTTGAGATTCCTACGGAAGACCCAAGGTTTGCCGGTTTCACGAATACGGGATACTTCAACTGCCTTTCGACGGCTTGGCGAATTTTTTTCGGATCGCGCTCCCAATCGCCGCGAAGAACCGTGACATGTTTCACGATGGGCAGGCCAGCGGCGCGAAACAGCGATTTCATGATGTCTTTATCCATGCCCGCGGCCGAGCCTAGAACTCCTGCGCCGACGTATGCGATGTCCGCAAGCTCAAGCAGCCCCTGGATGGTTCCATC
>PNAR01000283.1 GCA_003169715.1 Acidobacteriaceae bacterium
ATCCTATGGGTGCTTATGAACTTCCTCCCTCTTATCATTTATGCAATCGCGGCACACCTCAACAACGTTCCAGTTACAATTGATTTTGGCTATGGTTTTTTTATCGGTGCTGGTTTTCAAGTTCTCGTTTTGACGACATCGCTATTCATCATGCTGGAAGACGACGATGCCATGAACGGTCTCGTGGCCCAGAAAAAGCGCAAGTTCGCCGGAGACCGAGTCGCATCGCGTTGGTCGGTTATCTATTTCGCAACCGCGATGTTTTTTATTTACTCGGTGGCAATATTTTACTGGGCCTCTGAAGTAGCGAAGATCGATCTGTACGTTACGCGTCCAGATACCGGCTGGTTCGGGATTGATTACGTTCTGATTGCCCTCTGGTCCTTGCCGAGCGACTTCCTTATGCCTTTTACGGATTGGGTTAGCGGCGAGAACACTAAGCCTGTCTTTCAGAACACCTGGTCAGCATGGATTTGCTACAACGTCATTCACGGAGTCGGCACCTATCTTGTAATCAACCTAATAGTAATCGCGGCACAGCAGTATTTGCAACTCCGCAGGATAGTTGGGGAGCTAGGTGAAGCGCGTGGAGAGGAGCTTCGGTTTCTGGTTGAACGAGCGCGCCGTGCGCCTCCCATTATTAGACGAGGCATTGTAAGGAGGATTGCAGCAGCCCCAATATCCCAGCAGCGAAGCCTCCTATCTGCCGCCAGTGAGATCGGTATTTTTACGCTGCCCAAGACCTTCTGTCATGATTTAGAATCCTATGCAGATGAGATAAGGAAATTCGGCCTCACTCAAGCAAGCAAACTTGTTCGGCAACGTTGCGATGATTTCGACATCGAGCGCGTCGAGAAGGCGCTTAGTGCCGCAACGTATAGGCTTCAACAGGGCAAATTAAGTGGTGACGTCAAATTAGCGTTAGTAAAGCTCATGACCGATATTCTGGACGTTTCGAATCCCCTGCTGCTAAGTTCAAATTTACGGCATCGTATCCTCTGGGGGGTGTCCAAAGCTCTTGACCAGCTCGCGCCTAATGCCAGCACCGAGTTAAGAGATCTATTGCGTGCGATCCGCAAGGGTGTCATGCGTAAGAGTGTCTGACGCCAACGGTTCAAGGTGACTAAGCTGAGAATAGCTTCGAATTTTGTTGAGGCGCCCTATCGCTCGTACTAAACCACTCCGCAGTAACACTCCGTCGCTTCCACTTTTCTTTACAAACATCACTCCAAAATTTACACCGATTCCTGCCACAAGAGCGTAAGCCAATTCGTCGGCGATATAGCCACTAAGAATTGCCCAACCTCCAATTATGCACGACACACCATAGATTGCACTTGACCACCACCACGATCCAAGGCCGCGCGAGAATGTTTGTTGGGACTCTACGTACTCCTCTCTGAAATAAATGCGCTGTGCTTCCGCCGATTTCTTCACGAGCCGCCAACAGGCGAAGTTCTGCCCACTAATTGACAACACGCAGACGCCAAGCATAAACGGCCACAATCTCTGGTATGCCAAGAGGGCAACGAGGCTCGGGAGAAAAAAGAACCAGCTGTTAAGCCGACTAAGAGTTTCTGCCATTGCGCCTTCAGGGCCAGCTTCCTTAGCGTATAAAGAAGCGAAGACATTCGTGTAATATCGCCAAGCCACCAAAGCGGAACTCATAACGATAATCGCTGCGGGTAGTCCGGCCGAGAAGGAAGTCACCGCGTATTTGCTGAGGCTCGTAAATCCTAAGAAATCAAGGCCACGCAGGACAATCGACGTAACACCATCAAAAGCGTCGTGTGTTATTCCGAAAACCGACCCGCCTAACCACGAGGTATAGGGGCTCCTGAATATGAACATAAAGCACAAAAACATGATAAACAAAAAGCAAAGGTTGCAAACAGCCGCATAAGTCAAAAGTTTATACG
Organism: Acidobacteriaceae bacterium; assembly: GCA_003169715.1. Classification (GTDB taxonomy): domain Bacteria; phylum Acidobacteriota; class Terriglobia; order Terriglobales; family Acidobacteriaceae; genus PALSA-188. Next base: position 1,920 of record PNAR01000283.1, read on the forward strand.
CGACTCGTCGGTCGCGTCTATGGCCCACCGTACCAAATATACGCGCAGTCCGCCAAGCCCTGCGAACGAAGCCGGCGGCAGCAATAAACGGAGAAAGGCACTCCCAAACCACCACAATCATCGCCTTACCCGTAGCTGGCGGCCTTACATAGTCGTCAACAGCGACTGCAAACGCATACCGCTGTGACAGTCGCTCGAAACTAGTGCGTTGTTTGGCGTTAGGTTTGGCCCACAATTGCTTTCTAACGTCGATATGGACGGCCACGAGATCTTCAATTATATCTGTTAGATACGGATAATTGTCCCACAGTACATCGATGTTCAACAGTATTTTGCCAAGGGTCACATTTCGCTTAAGCAAAAGGAGTTCGGTTATGACACCAATCGAATATCCATCCGCGTACGGTCCTCCGTATCCGTCCTCTACCACGGCAGGATCTATGTAGGCAGCGACGCTTCCGAGGTCCCGTGCAGCACCAATACGCTCGGATATCAGATAATTAATTCCGAAGTCGATAAGCTTTACCTTGAAAAGTGGAGGGGGGGTTTCCGGAAACATCTCAGCGAAAGCTAGAGAGACCGGTCCAAATGGAACAGTTTCTGACGGCTCGATAAGTATGTTGTCCGGCGATAGATCGAGATGACTGGTCGCAGCGGCTTTTTCCGATTCGAGTTCCTGGAGAGCATCACACAGCTGCAAGAGAATCCAAAGAGATTCACGAAGAATCGTCCGCCGGTCTGCATTATGGTAGGGAGCCGAGTCAACAAACTCCCGTAGTGTCGACCCGGTGACGAAATCCATTAGAACGAAGTGCTCGCCCGCCGCATGGATAATTGGGGCGTATGCGTATGTTGGTCCATAGGCTTTGGCATATCGTTTGTTTGCTTCGACAATGCGTAGGTTGGAGAAATAAGGAAACTTCAGTAACTTTAACGCCAAAATCTGATTTGATTTGTGGTGAAAAACCTTGAAAACGTAGGAGGTGGTGCCTCGTCGGTGGAAAGTTATGTAAATTGGTGTTGAAAAGAGCGACGCCGGTAAATCAAACTCCACACGCAGAAACGATATCATTTCATTGGCGTGATCAGGACCAAGAATCGATGAGGTGGCGCGATCACCGCTTTCTATCAATCGAAAGAATAGAATGTATCGGAGCGCACCTGCGAGCCATTCGCTGAACGCAATATGTTCTCGATTGGTGAGTTGCTCTTTATTAATAGTTAGTGCTTCTAAGTGATCGATTAACCGATATAGCCACTGTTGCTCAGCAACTGTGAGTGCCACAGCCATAATACCTTCATCATATAGGAGTTGACGTAAGGCGCTTCTTAGTTCTATTTGGAGCGTGGAGTCAAGATCCCGAAGTTCGGCAATCGAGAAAACTGGCCGCAGCTTGCCCAGTGGGCCTGGGATGTCCGCTTGTTCGTCCTTATTTCGGCCGGTGTCCATGGTGTATGCCTCGGCCTCCCGCCAACTCAAACATTACTCGCTGATTGGTGTGCGCTACATCATATTGCCAGCTACTGATGGACCGCTCAAGGGATAGTGAAAAACATACAGATCGGTGGTCTACGTTTTTGTCTGCTGGCTTGGGATCGAAACAGGCTTTTCAAATGGTGCAATCTAACAGAATCTGGCTGAATCTCGATGCTGGCGACGAGGAGTCTAGCCCGCCGCCCGTTAGAGGGTTGCTAATCCGGCGAGGGGCCGCTGGTAGTCAACCGGGCCTTCGCCAGGACCCGTATAAGGTTGGCCTCGTAATCGAAGGAGGTGGGATGAGGGGCGTGGTCGCTGGGGGCATGGTAGCAGCGCTTGAGGGGTTGGGGCTTACCAACACGTTTGATGTCGTCTGTGGGTCTTCAGCCGGGGCAGCGGCGGGCGCTTATTTCGTGGCTGGTCAAGCTCGGTTGGGAACAAGTATTTTCTATGAGGATATCAACAACAAGCGCTTTATCGATGTATTCCGGCCTCTTCGGTTTCGGGCGATAATGGATATTGACTTTTTAATTGACATCGTTATGCGTACTCTAAAGCCTCTAAATACAAATCGGATCGTTTCTTCGAAAACGGTGCTGAAGATAGTTACAACAGACATAGATAGTGGAGCGGGCGTCGTTTTAAATGATTTCAGTTCGGGGGATGACGTCCTTGAGGCGATGCGCGCAAGCACCAGAATTCCTTTAATAGCCAGCGCGCCGATCAGAATAGCTGGACGTCGCCTTACAGATGGCGGCCTAGTCGCGCCTATACCAATTCAAGTGGCGTTAGACGCTGGGTGCACTCATCTCTTAGTCCTTTTGACTCGACCGCCGTCCACCATCAAAGGTACTCCCACGCTATTAGACAGATTTGTAATAGGGCCTCTGATGCACATGATTCTTGGTGGTAAAAGCGCTGGTTGTTATCTACAAAGACCGCAGCTTTATAAGAGTGCGTTAGACCTAATTTCAGCGAGCTCAGAATTCTTTACGAAGAAAATACCCTCGATCGCAGCCATCCGCCTACCCTCGGGGAGCGCCGGCGTGCAACGATTGGATACCAACTATGAAATACTGGTAAGAGGGGCTCAGGACGGAATGAACTCTGTCTTTAAGTTTTTTGGATTACAACGAGACAACATCGCCGACGTCAAGCTATTTCATTCCAGAGGGGAGTCTCGAACGGGAAATGCAGGGGTCGCGAGCCAGTGATGGCCTTGGGAGAGCGAGTGGTCGGTTGCAAGCGGTTGTCGATGGGATTGACTTTCATCTATCGCCTGTTGGTTAGGCCGGTGAGCTGTTGGTTATGGTGTGCTGGGCTTCCCGGCTGGAGCAGGTGGGTCTCGACGCCCCCGGCAGGACCGTGAAGAGGTCAGCGCCGACGGTCTCGTATCGCCTGCGCCACAGCTTCGATGAGTATCCGATCCAGCCCTGGATCTTCGACCGGACCGGCGTGGGGGCCTCGCGCGCCGCGCTCAGACGTTTGGTCAGCATCACGGACGGATGTCGGCGCATCATAACCGACCGGCGGCGGCAAACCGAGGCGGCTATTTCCCGTCTATAAAAAGGTAAGTACGCTTCGCGCCGCTTCGCGGATCTGCGCGTGCAGCTGCGTCGTCGGTCGGGGATGGTTGCGATCGAAACGCCCGAGTCTACGGGGCCGCCCGGTCAATCACGTTCTTGACGTTGGAGAC
>PNAR01000197.1 GCA_003169715.1 Acidobacteriaceae bacterium
GAGCGCGGACACGCCAAGATTCTGGATTTTGGTCTCGCCAAGATGAGCCCGCTTTCCAGCACCGGCTCTGCGGATGCTGGCACCGTGACCGGGGAACACCTAACCAGTCCCGGCAGCACTCTGGGGACGGTGGCGTACATGTCGCCGGAGCAAGCGCTGGGCAAGGAACTTGACGCCCGCACCGATCTATTTTCGTTCGGCACCGTGCTCTATGAAATGGCGACGGGCGCGCTGCCGTTTCGTGGCGAGACTTCTGCGGCGATCTTCAATGCAATTCTCAGCAAGGCACCCACGCCGCCGGTCCGGTTGAATGCCGATCTTCCTCCTGAGCTGGAGCGTCTCATTAACAAAGCTCTGGAAAAAGATCCCGACATCCGCTACCAGAGCGCGGCGGAAATGCGTGCCGACTTGAAAAGATTGAAGCGAGATACGACATCTGGAAAAGTGACTGTCGCCACTCCGGTTGCGGAGGAGCCGCGCAGCGGGAAACGGCGCTGGCCCTGGGCGGTTGCAGCTTTGGCGGTGCTATTAGTCGCGGCGGGATTGGCGTGGCGCTACTTCCCTGTCAGCTCTCCCAAGGTCACCGGTTCTACTCAGATCACCCATGACGATTACGTCATGGGAACCATGGTGACCGATGGGTCGCGCATCTACGTCGACCAACTACGTTCCGGGGGGTACGTTTTGGCTCAAGTCTCTGTCACAGGGGGAGAGACTTCCGTGATCCCTATACCCATCAAGGGCTTCAATCTCGATGACATCTCGCCCGACCACTCTCAACTCCTGGTTAGAGCGTTTGCGTCCACAGGCAGTCAGGAACTACCTTTTTGGGTTTTGCCTTTGCCCACGGGTTCTCCACGACGGCTGGGAGACTTCCTCGCCACCGGGGCCAGTTGGTCACCGGATGGTGAGCAACTCGTCTTCACCAAAGATTCTGCCCTGTACTTGGCCAAGGCCGATGGCAGCAGCCCACATCTGTTGATTTCGACACAGGGCGCTCCGGTTCAGGCCAGGTTTTCTCCCGATGGGGGCCGTATCCGCTTCACGATCCGCCGGGAGGCGAATACGCGATCTTTATGGGAAGTCCGCAGCGACGGCTCCGATTTGCACCAATTGTTTGCGGGATGGCATAACCCGCCATCCGAATGTTGTGGCCGCTGGACGGCGGATGGCCGCTACTATATTTTCGAGTCCGCCTCGGGCAGCGAGAACAATCTCTATGCCCTACGGGAATCCGCCGGTTTCTTCCGCAGGGCTTCCTCCAAGCCGACCCAACTGACCACGGGGCCGCTCCTGTATTCCACTGCTGTGCCCGCGCTCGATGGCAAGAAGCTGTTTGTTCAGGGCATGCAACAGCGCGGGGAAGTCGTCCGCTATGACGGCGCGGCCAAACAATTTGTCCCTTTTCTGGGAGGCGTTTCCGCCAACGATCTGGCTTTCTCTCGCGATGGCAAGTGGGTCACTTACAGCACCATTCCTGACGGTTCTCTGTGGCGGAGCCGGGCGGATGGCAGCGAGCGCCTCCAACTTACCTATCCACCCTGGACAGCCTCTCTCCCCAGTTGGTCCCCGGACGGCAGCCAAATCGCCTACATCGCTGCTCAGCCAGGAAAGCCTTGGAAAATCTTTCTGGTATCGGCGCAGGGAGGCTCACCTGAAGAGTTGTTGCCGCAAGACACCGGCGAAGTGGATGCCACATGGTCGCCAGATGGCAAGCGGCTGGCCTTCGGACGGCTCAGTCGCGAAACTGGCACTCACGATATTCAGCTGGTTGACTTGAAGACACGACAGACCTCCGCTCTGCCCGGTTCGGAAGGCTTGTTCAGTCCCCGCTGGTCTCCCGATGGCCGCTACCTCTCCGCGGTTTCGGTAGATTCCAAGAAAGTCATGCTCTATGATTTCCAAACGAAAAAATGGTCGGAGTGGTTCACGGATTCGGACGACATCAACTATGGTGGTTGGTCGTCGGACAGCCGCTATTTCTACTACGACACCGTCATCGCCGACAATCTTACGTGCCGCCGCGTCAAGCTGGGCGACCACCATCCCGAAGATCTTTTTAGCTTGGGCGCTCTGAGGCGCTACCCCGGGTTCTGGGGATTCTGGGGCGGCGTGGCGCCGGATAACTCCCGGCTTTATGTGCGCGACGCCAGCACCCAGGAAATCTACGCGCTGGATGTTGATCTGCCGTAGGGATGGAACTCCGCCTTGCCGGTGTACGCGCCGTTCCCGCTAAAATGCGATAGGCTTCATTTTCTTTTTTGCGATCCGACGAATCATCTTGGAGATATCGTGAGCTGGGCTAGTAAATTGGCGAAGCCGTACAGGATTGATCACGGCAAGAAGTTTCGTTTGAAGGATTTTGATCCGGGCGATACTGCGGGGCTTCATTCTAAAGAGCACGCGGAGGAACTGCTCGCTCGCGGAATTGCCGCCCTCGCCGAACTACAAGACAAGCTGTATGCGCAGGATCGCTGGGGCGTGCTGGTCATCTTTCAGGGAATGGATGCGGCCGGGAAAGACGGGCTGGTGAAACATGTGATGTCAGGAGTAAATCCGGAAGGATGCCAGGTTTATTCGTTTAAGACACCCTCGGATGAAGAACTGAATCACGATTATTTGTGGCGCAGCATCCAGCGCATTCCGGAGCGCGGGCGAATCGGCATTTTCAACCGGTCTTATTACGAAGAAGTGTTGATTGTGCGCGTGCACAAGAAAATTTTCGCAAACGAGAGGATTCCAGCGGATCTCATCACTAAAGACATATGGAAGGATCGCTACCAGGATATGAATGCGTTCGAACGCTACCTGGATCGCAATGGGATTCTGGTCCGGAAATTCTTTCTCAATCTTTCGAAGAAGGAACAAAAGCAGCGCTTCCTCGACCGGCTCGATCAGCCGAATAAAAATTGGAAGCTGTCGTCGTCAGACGTTAGCGAGCGGCAATATTGGAACGACTACATGACAGCATACGAAGAAATGATTGTGAACACGGCCACGAAGCATGCCCCGTGGTATGTGGTACCCGCGGATAATAAGTGGTTCACCCGCGTGGTGGTTGCGGCGGCGATCGTGGAAGCCCTGGAGGATTTGAATCTTGCTTATCCTAAAGTGGACGCGGCGAAGCGAAAAGAATTGAAGGCGGCGAAGGCGCTGTTGCTGGGAGAGAAGAAACCTTAGCGAGGAGATTTTGGAGCTTTCCCTCCGTGTACTGAGTCCGGCATGACAAAACCCTATACCATCTTGAGGCGGATCGTTGGGCCTGAGGTTTTAGTTGCTGATTTCAGCGCGCTTCCGCTACACGCGAGATCCCTCGC